>CAMWXA010000416.1 GCA_947178035.1 uncultured Lachnospiraceae bacterium
CCTCACCGGTATCCCGCACACTCGCACGTCCGTTTTTAATCGTACTGATCATCTGCGGTCTCACCCACAGACCCCTCGTGCTGTAGTCGTTGTCTGTCTCAATCCGCACAGGCGCTTTGAGTGTCGCCACCTCCACGCCCTCTGCAATCGCTCCCTCAATCTCATCGTGAAGCGCCGTCATGTCGGCAACGCGCCTGCGGTACACGATGGTCACTTTCTTCGCGCCGAGCCGCACTGCCGTGCGCACAGCGTCCATCGACACATTTCCGCCGCCGACCACACAGACTTCCTGTCCTTTGAGATCGATCGCATTTCCTTTTCCCACATCGCGCAAAAACTGTACTGCCGAGATTACGCCGTCCGCATCCTCACCCTCGACGCCGAGCTTTTTGTCTGTACTGGCACCGATTGTGATGAGCACCGCATCGTACTGCTCGCGCAGCTCATTGATCGTGATGTCAATGCCGATCCGGAGACCATGCTTCACCTGCACGCCCGTCTCCAATATCGCGTTGATATCGTCATCGAGCCTGTCCTTTGGCAGTCTGTAATTCGGTATGCCATAGCGGAGCATCCCGCCCAGCTCCGGAAGCATCTCGTACACGACCACCTGATGCCCCATCAGCTGCAGATAGTACGCCGTGCTCAAGCCGCCTGGTCCTCCGCCTACGATAGCCACCTTTTTTCCGGTGGACGGCTGGCATCTGGGCGGTTCAACTTTTCCGGCAAAGTCTGCCGCCATGCGTTTCAGACCTCTGATATTGATGGCGTCGTCAATCATGTTTCTGCGGCATCTCGCCTCACAGGGGTGCTCGCAGATAAATCCGCAGGTGGTCGGGAAGGGATTGTCCTTTCTGATCAGCCGGATCGCATCCTTGTATCTGCCCTCATGAACAAGCGCTATGTAACCGGGGATATCCACCCCTGCGGGGCACAGGGACACGCAGGGAACCGGCTGCTGGTAATTGCAGTTGCAGCGTCCAAGCTCGATATGCGCGACATATTCATCATGAAAACCAATGAGTCCCTTGTATACCATATTTGCCGCCTCATAGCCGATGGCGCAGTCGGCGGACTCCATGATACTGAGCGCTGTCTCCTTCATCTCATCCAAGGTCTCCAGCGTCGCCCTTCCGTTCAAAACATCCGATATCATTTTCTTAAGCTGCCGTAATCCGATGCGGCAGGGTACGCATTTTCCACATGTCTGCGCATGGCACAGCTCCAGAAATGCCTTTGACATGTCTATGGGGCAGAGTCCTAACGGGCTCGCCTCAATCCTTCTCTCCAAATCCTTATAAAGCTGCTCCACGACGACCTGCGCCCTATCTGGTATGGGAATTTCAAGTCTGCTCATTGATTACCTCCTCGTTTTGTAACCAGGGAACTGTTTAGAAAATCCTGTGCACGATATATAAAGTTCCTAACAGTCCCTTATACGCTATCACTGTACACCGTTCACACAGAACTTACCGCTATGTAAGAAACTGTGTAAGCTCTTACATGCTATTGTACACTGACTTTTGCGATTTGACAACCATTGATATTATTTAGACAAAGACGCTGGGGCACATCGATTCATTTCTGTATAAATGTTATGTGGCCAACTGCCTTATCCGCAGCAAGAAAAATCCTCAGAAACCCATAGCCGCACATAAAGAGAGCAGGGATTCTTATTTCCCCTGCTCTTCCAATTCATAAATCCATATTCTCATAAATGCCTGTATATCACCACATATCTAAGAGACTGATTCTCCTCAGATTTTACATGCTACAAATCAAATATCTCTGACAGCATAATCTCCACGTACGGAAAACAGCGAAGGTTTATTCTGGTGTCCGCGTTGTAGGTTTCCTCCTCCTTGTCATCGTCATACATGTAGTACTTCTCCAGCACGTAAATACCATTTTTCAGATAATAGATCTCAAGGCTGTCCCCATACGGGTCCACAAGCCAGTACTCCTCCACACCGCATTTCTGATAGATTTCCTTCTTTGTTGTCTTATCCCTGTGCCCTGTCGACGGACTCAATGTCTCCACTACAAACCGCGGTGTGCCGTGATAGCGCTTTTCATTCTTCCCCCAGTCGCAGACGATGGCAATATCTGGTATGATATAATCATTCCTGTCCTCCTGATAGCGGAAATAAAAGTCAAGCTGTTCAATAAAAATCTCGCATCTGCTGTCCTTAAAGCTGTTCTTGAGCTTGTTGAAAATATTGCCGTTAATCAATGCATGCTTCCGGCCTGGCGATGGCGACATATCGTATACCACCCCGTAGATCACTTCCTGTTTCCTCGGATCACGCAATTCCATATTGTTTCCTCCTATATCTACGCTGCTATGCCCTCAAAAATACTGCGCAGTCACGCTGCTATGCCCTCAAAAATGCCGTGTAGCCGCGCACAGCCTCGTACACATCCGCCTTGCTGACAACCTCATACGGCGCGTGCATGTTCATCACGGACACGCCGCTGTCAATCACGTTCATCCCGTACTCTGCCATGATATGTGCTATGGTTCCGCCGCCGCCCGCATCGACTCTCCCCAGCTCTGAGAACTGATACATCACATCCGCATCGTCCATGATCTTCCTGATCTGTGCCACATACTCCGCATTGGCGTCACTCGCGCCTCTCTTTCCCCGCGAGCCGGTATACTTGTTGAACGCAAGCCCCTTCGCCAGAAACGCGGAATTATTTTTCTCAAAAACGCTGGCGTACAGCGGATCGTAACCTGCGCTGACATCGGAGGAAAGCATTCTGGAGTTTGCCAGCGCGCGGCGCACAAGAATCTGGGAATCCCTCTCTGTCGCTGCGACAAGCTCTGCCACCACATTCTCAAAAAAGTGCGACGCCATCCCAGTAGCTCCCACATTTCCGATTTCTTCCTTGTCGACAAGCAGACAGCAAAGTGCCATATCCGTGATATCATCTGCCATATCCAACAGTGCAAAGACCGACGTAAAAGCACAAACCCTGTCATCATGTCCATACCCAAGAATCATACTCCTGTCAAAGCCCAGATCTCTCGCCTTTCCTGCGGGAACAATCTCCAGCTCGGCAGAGAGCAGATCTTCCTCCTCAATACCGTACATATCTGCAAGAATCCTGAGAACATTCTCCTTAATTGCTTCTTTTTCCTCTTTCTCCAGTGCTTCACTCTGTTCAATCGGACAGTTTCCAATCAAAAGATCAAGATTCTCTCCAGTGACGACCTCTGTCGCTTTCTTCGTCATCTGTTTTCCTGCCAGATGCACCAGCAGATCTGTGATGACAAATACGGGATCATCATCACTCTCACCGATGCAGACCTTGACAACCGTGCCATCCTTCTTGGCAATCACACCATGGATTGCCATGGGAATTGTGGTCCACTGGTATTTTTTGATACCGCCGTAATAGTGTGTGTCAAAATATGCAAACCCGTCCTTCTCATACAACGGATTCTGCTTAATGTCTATTCTTGGCGAGTCAATATGCGCTCCAAGAATGTTCATGCCATCGGACAGAGGTTTCTTTCCGAGCTGAAAGAACACAGCGCTCTTACCCATCTGCACTGCATAGAGTTTGTCGCCCGCCTTGACAGACTCACCTTTTTTTATCACACTGTACAGTTCCCTGTAGCCTCTTTCCTCCGCCATCTCCACGGCGAGCGCCACACACTCGCGCTCCGTCTTTCCCTGATCAAGACATTTTTTGTATCGCCCGCAGACTTCCTCTGCCTTCTTTCTGTCCTCCTTTGTATAACTGTGCCAGAGATTGTCTTTTTTCATATCCACCTGATTCTGTCCTTTCCCATATATTTTTGTAATGAAAAACAGTAAATAATTCATGACACTTGAACACTGGTACGACATCCTTCTCCCAAATTATTTCTGAACACCTTTTTGTCATAGACGAAACTTGTGCGCCTGCCCCA
>CAMWXA010000417.1 GCA_947178035.1 uncultured Lachnospiraceae bacterium
AGGTAGCGATTGTGGGCTGCGGTTTTGTGGGTTCGGCGACAGCATTCTGCCTGATGCAGAGCGGGCTGTTTTCGGAGATGGTACTGATCGATGCAGACCACGACAGGGCGGAAGGCGAGGCGCTTGACATCGCACACGGGATTCCGTTTATCGGCCATGTGGATATCTATGCGGGCGGTTATGATGACATTGTGGATGCGTCGATAGTCATTATCACAGCGGGGGCAAACCAGAAGCCGGACGAGACAAGACTTGATCTGGTGCACAAGAATGTAGGGATTTTTAAGAGTATCATCCCGGAGATTGCGAGCAGAAATTATCAGGGAATCCTGCTGATTGTGTCCAATCCGGTAGATATCCTGACTTATGCGGCCTGCAGGCTCAGCAACATGCCGGAGGACAGGGTGATTGGCTCTGGTACAGTGCTTGACAGCGCGCGGCTCAAATATAAGCTTGGCGAGCATCTCGATGTGGACAGCAAGAGTGTTCACGCGTTTATCATCGGCGAGCATGGGGACAGTGAGATTGCCGCGTGGAGCAGTGCGAACGTGTCCGGTGTGCCGCTGAACGATTTCTGTGAGCTGAGAGGGCATTACCAGCATGAGGAATCCATGGAGCGGATTGCGGCGGAGGTCAAGAACTGCGCTTATGAGATTATCTCCAAAAAGAGAGCGACCTACTATGGTATCGCGATGTCGGTAAGGCGGATCTGTGAGGCGATTGTGCGGAATGAGCGTTCTATTCTGCCGATATCGCGCATGATACATGGCGAGTACGGCATTGAAGGGATCGCGCTGAGTATGCCGGCTGTGCTGGGTGAGGACGGTGTGCAGACGAGAGTGCCGATTTCCTTAAATGAGGAGGAGCAGGCGAAACTGAGACAGTCAGCGGATACGCTCACGTCGGTAATCAAGGGGCTTGATCTGTAGTGTGAATTAAGGAACTGTTAATAAATTACTCATGAAAATGACTTGTCACAGGTAATTTCTGAACAGTTCCTGAGGAAAGCATATTTTGTGAAGAAAATTTACAAGATGTGCTTTTTTTGTGCACATGGGAACCCAAAGGAAGTATGTGACGGGTGTCTGGCGCGCGGGCAGGGAAAAGTTTGATTCTCTTTGGATAAAAATAGAGGGACAGCAACTTTGAAAAAATGGCAATAAGGTATTGACAACAAATAAAAGTTAGCATATACTAACGAATATAAGGATATGGTAATATAAGTATCAGAAGTGAAACAGATTTGTATATCGATGGATACACAAGTACACAAAAAAAGAGGAGATGAGCGTATGCCGCTTAGCATGGCGAATGTTGGTGAGGCGTTGGAGATCAAGAAAGTCGGCGGAAAAGAGGAGACGAGACAGTTTCTGGAGAAGCTCGGCTTTGTGGTTGGCGGAATCATTACAGTGGTTTCCGATATCAACGGGAGTATGATTGTCAATGTAAAGGATTCCCGGATTGCCATTGGAAGGGATATGGCGAACAAGATTGTTGTTTAGCTGCACTGCGGCTATTCACATAGACAATGAGGAAATGAGGAGGATGAAAATGAGAACACTAAAGGAAGTGCAGTGCGGGCAGACCGTAAAAGTGTCTAAGATTGGCGGTGAGGGACCTGTCAAGAGAAGAATTATGGACATGGGAATCACGAAGGGCGTGGAGGTCTTTGTGCGCAAAGTGGCTCCGCTGGGCGATCCGGTGGAAGTGACTGTCAGAGGTTATGAGCTGTCGCTCAGGAAAGCGGACGCGGAAATGATCGTTGTAGAATAATTTTTTTGACGCATAGTTAGTGAAAACTAATAAAAATAAGTATATAAAAATATTAAATAGGAACAGCAAATAAAAAGGAATACAGGTGAAAGGAGTAAGGTATGTCAGTTAAAATAGCACTAGCAGGTAATCCAAACTGCGGAAAGACAACACTGTTTAACGCGCTGACTGGTTCCAACCAGTTTGTGGGAAACTGGCCCGGTGTGACAGTCGAGAAAAAGGAGGGCAGGTGGAAGGGAGACAAGGAAGTGGTCATCATGGACCTTCCAGGCATTTATTCGCTGTCCCCCTACACACTCGAGGAGGTTGTTGCCAGAAATTATTTAATCGGCGAGAGGCCGGACGCGATCTTAAACATAGTGGACGGCACGAATATCGAGAGAAATCTCTATCTGTCGACACAGCTGATGGAGCTCGGAATCCCGGTTGTCATGGCGGTCAACATGGCGGATATTCTGGAGAAAAACGGGGATAAGGTACATATTGATAAGCTTTCCAAGAAGCTTGGCTGCGAGGCAGTGGAGATCTCCGCATTGAAAGGGACAGGAGTGGATGAGGCAGTCAGAAAAGCCGTTGCGGCGGCAAAGAGAAAGGCTGCGCTTCCAATAGTCCACACATTTGACGAGAAGGCGGAGGATATCATCAGCGCCGTTGAGGAGAAGCTTGGATCAGAGATTCCGCAGGAGCAGAGACGGTTCTTTGCAGTCAAACTTCTGGAGAAGGATGACAAGATTGCAAACCTGATGCGCAATATTCCTGATGTCACCAGTGAAATCAAGGAACTGGAGGAGGCGTTTGACGACGACACGGAGAGCATCATCACAAATGAGCGGTATGTGTACATTTCGGGCATCATCAATGACTGCATCACGAAAAAGAACAAGAATAAGATGACCGTATCGGATAAGATTGACCAGATTGTCACGAACAGATGGCTCGCGCTTCCTATTTTTGCAGTGGTAATGTTTCTTGTATACTATATATCAGTGACGACGGTGGGTGCATTTGTGACAGACTGGACAAACGATGTGCTGTTCGGAGAAATCATACCGCCTGCAATCGAGAGCGGACTTGAGGCGATCGGTTGTGCAGACTGGCTGTCAGGACTGATTCTTGACGGTATTGTGGCCGGTGTCGGCGCTGTGCTTGGTTTTGTGCCGCAGATGTTAGTGCTGTTCATATTCCTCGCATTCCTGGAGGCTTGCGGTTATATGGCGCGCGTGGCATTTATCATGGACAGGATTTTCCGCAAGTTTGGTCTTTCTGGAAAATCATTTATCCCGATGCTGATCGGTTCCGGATGTGGTGTTCCGGGTGTCATGGCGTCGAGAACGATCGAGAATGACAGGGACCGCAAGATGACAATCATGACGACAACGTTTGTTCCCTGCGGTGCGAAGCTGCCGATCATCGCGCTGATAGCCGGCGCGTTCTTTGACAACGCGGGCTGGGTGTCATGGAGTGCTTATTTTGTGGGCATTGCAGCAATTATCTGTTCCGGTATTATCTTAAAGAAGACAAAGATGTTTGCGGGAGATCCGGCACCGTTTGTCATGGAGCTTCCTGCATACCATATGCCGACAGTGGGCAATGTGCTCAGAAGCATGTGGGAGCGCGGCTGGTCTTTTATCAAGAAGGCTGGCACAATTATTCTGTTGTCAACAATCGTATTGTGGTTCCTGATGAGCTTTGGCTGGGCGGACGAAGGATTTGGCATGATTGAGGAGCTCAACGAGAGTATTCTTGCTAAGATCGGCAGCGGTATTGCATGGATTTTTGCACCGCTTGGCTGGACACAGGGCGGCGAAGGCTGGAAGATGGCTGTCGCAGCTGTCACAGGTCTGATTGCGAAGGAGAATGTCGTGGCGACATTTGGTATGTTGTTTGGCTTTGCAGAGGTTGCAGAGGATGGAGCGGAAATCTGGGGAAATCTCGCAGCGGTGATGACGCCGGTGGCAGCGTACGGATTCCTGGTATTTAATCTGCTGTGTGCACCCTGCTTTGCAGCGATGGGCGCTATTAAGAGAGAGATGAACAATGCGAAGTGGTTCTGGTTTGCAATCGGTTATCAGTGTGGTCTGGCGTATATTGTCTCCATGTGTATTTACCAGATCGGCACGCTGGTTACGAC
>CAMWXA010000418.1 GCA_947178035.1 uncultured Lachnospiraceae bacterium
GTACGTGTCGATATGGTACAGTATGCAAAACAGTTTGTCGGTAATCCTTATGTGTGGGGCGGCACAAGTCTCACAAACGGTACGGACTGTTCCGGATTTACCATGAGCATTTATAAGAAATATGGCGTGAGTCTGCCGCATCATGCAGCCTCACAGGCGCAGCTGGGAACAAAGATAGACATCAGTTCCGCACAGCCGGGAGACTTGGTATTTTATGCGAAGAATGGCGTTATTAACCATGTTGCGATGTACATAGGCAACGGTCAGGTAATTCACGCATCAAGCCCGAAAACTGGCATCAAGATTTCGAGCTGGAATTATCGTACTCCGGCCTGCATCAGGAGATATCTGCCGAATTAGATATTGACAGCAAAATTTTGTTGCATTATCTGATTTCATGTGATATACTGTTTGAGTGTGTTATGAGTACGGCACACAGATTAGCTGATACCCAGTGTCGGGATGCTCCGACCCAGACTTGGTATAGAGCGGTTATATTATTTATCAATGGAGGATTTTACAATGATTTCTAAGGAAAAAAAGCAGGCGATTATCGCAGAGTACGGCAGAAAGCCTGGCGATACGGGGTCACCGGAAGTACAGATTGCAATTCTGACAGCAAGGATTCAGGAGTTAACGGAACATTTAAAGAACAACCAGAAGGATCATCATTCAAGACGTGGTCTTTTGAAGATGGTTGGTCAGAGACGTGGTTTGCTTGACTACTTAAAGGAGACTGACATCGAGGGATATCGTGCTCTGATTGAGAAGCTTGGTATCAGAAAGTAATTTTTGAATACTTATGCATTTGGAGGAGCGGAATGATCCGCTCCTTTATGTGCATTAAATGACACTGTATGCAGTGAAAACAGTAGTTTGAACGCTGAATTGAATTGTGGAGTGTATCGGTAATTCGGAGCAGATACGACACCAAACAAAAATTGGAGAATGCGCGTTTGCAGATAGAAGTACACAGACAAAAAGCTTTCGATAGAAGTTTGGCTCGAGACCGCTGAAAAGCGTATGAAGTTTCATGGGTTTTTCAGTAGTTTCGGCAGGTTCTATCTGGGCAGTATTTGTATCTGTGGAGAAATTTGCATCTGAGCAGATTTCCAGGAAGCAGGATGAACTGCACAGCGCAGGGAGTCAAGATTGTAGTAGTATGAAAAAGAAAAGGAGAATTGTATTGTATGGAATACATGACATTTAGTGAGAAAAAAGATAAGTCCTACAGAACATACAGTATGGAACTTGCAGGACGCATGTTGACAGTTGACATCGGAAGAGTGGCAGCGCAGGCAAACGGAGCAGCGCTGATGCATTATGGAGATACGACAGTGCTGTGCACAGCGACAGCGTCGGACAAGCCCAGGGATGGCATCGATTTCTTCCCGCTTTCCGTTGAGTATGAGGAGAAGCTCTATTCTGTAGGAAAGATTCCAGGCGGCTTTAACAAGAGGGAAGGCAAGGCTGGTGAGAACGCAATCCTGACAAGCCGTGTAATTGACAGACCGATGCGTCCGTTGTTCCCAAAGGATTACAGAAATGATGTCACCTTAAATAATATGGTAATGAGCGTTGACCCAGAGTGCCGTCCAGAGTTGGTGGCGATGATCGGTTCTGCGATTGTTACGTCCATATCAGACATTCCGTTTGACGGACCATGTGCGACAACGCAGATGGGGCTTGTCGACGGGGAGTTTGTGGTAAATCCGAATCAGGAGCAGTGGAAGAACGGTGACTTACAGCTTACTGTGGCATCTACAAGCCAGAAGGTTATCATGATAGAGGCTGGCGCAAACGAAGTGCCGGAGAACAAGATGATTGAGGCAATCTACAAATGCCATGAGATCAATCAGACAATCATCGCATTTATCAATCAAATCGTGACTGAGGCTGGCAGGGCAAAGCATTCGTATACAAGCTGTGCGATTCCGGAGGAGATGTTTGCAAAGATTAAGGAGATCGTTCCTCCCGAGGAGATGGAAGTCGCTGTATTTACAGATGAGAAGCAGGTAAGGGAAGAGAATATTCGCAAGATTACAGAGAAGCTTGAGGAGGCTTTTGCTGACAATGAGGAGTGGCTCGCTATTCTTGGAGAAGCGATTTATCAGTATCAGAAAAAAACGGTTCGCAAGATGATCTTAAAGGACCACAAGCGTCCCGATGGTCGTGCGGTCACACAGATTCGTCCGCTTGCAGCTGAGGTTGATATTATTCCGAGAGTACATGGTTCTGCGATGTTTACACGCGGACAAACACAGATATGTACAGTCACGACACTTGCGCCATTGTCAGAGGTGCAGAAGATTGACGGTCTCGACGAAAATGAGACAGCGAAGAGATATATGCATCACTATAATTTCCCATCCTATTCTGTCGGCGAGACAAAGCCGTCGAGAGGACCAGGACGCCGTGAGATTGGTCACGGTGCATTGGCGGAGAAGGCGCTTGTGCCTGTGATTCCTTCTGAGGAGGATTTCCCATATGCAATTCGTACGGTATCAGAGACGTTTGAGTCCAATGGTTCGACCTCGCAGGGGTCCATCTGTGCATCTACGATGTCGCTGATGGCGGCAGGTGTGCCAATCAAGAAACCAGTAGCGGGTATTTCCTGCGGTCTGGTGACAGGCGAGACAGATGATGATTACATTGTATTGACAGATATTCAGGGACTTGAGGATTTCTTTGGTGACATGGACTTCAAGGTAGCTGGCACGAAGGATGGTATCACAGCGATACAGATGGATATCAAGATTCATGGTCTGACAAGACCGATTGTCGAGGAGGCGATTGCCAAGACAAGAGATGCCAGAATGTATATTCTGAACGAAATCATGCTTCCATGCATCAACCAGCCGAGACCAACTGTCGGCGAGTATGCACCTAAGATTATCCAGACAAAGATTGACCCTGAAAAGATCGGTGACGTGGTAGGACAGAGAGGCAAGACCATCAACACTATTATTGAACAGACTGGTGTCAAGATTGACATTTCGGACGATGGATTTGTGAGCATCTGTGGTACGGACCAGAAGATGATGGACAAGGCTTGTGAGATGATCAAGATTATCACAACAGATTTTGAGGCTGGTCAGGTATTTAAGGGCAAGGTAGTAAGCATTAAGGAATTTGGTGCATTTCTGGAATTTGCTCCTGGAAAAGAGGGTATGGTGCATATTTCCAAGATTGCGAAGGAGCGGATCAACCATGTTGAGGACGTGCTTACACTTGGCGATGTTGTCACCGTTGTGTGTCTTGGACGGGACAAGATGGGGCGCATCAGCTTCTCAATGAAGGACGTTGCACAGCAATAAAATAACAGCAAATAATATCAGGGAGACAGTGCTCATCGCGAGACGGTCTCCCTGATTTGTATGAGGGCATTATGTTATGGCAGAACAGAAAAATTCCGTTTAATTGGCTTCTTCCCATTGCAGACCAGCATACAGTTGTCCGGTTTTGGCGAAGTGGAGGACACATTCTGCTGCCAGGTTTAAATCATTCAAGGCATTTCGCTTCAATACAGGTGTCTGTCCACCGATGTCAACAGGAGCATCTTCCGCGGAATCGGCATATTCGGGATTGACAGGCTGATACATGTGGGCGTCGCCTTCCTCGTCCCATGTGTTGAAGGAAAGGGCAGCCCAGCCGTTGTCCATATCGATCGAGAGAAAATCCTCTTCTCCATACTCGTCCAGAGCGAGACAGTAGCAGAAAATCTGATATCCGTTTCGGATTTGCTGAACCAGCTTGTCCACGGCTTCCTGAGTGACGGGCTCGTCTTCATTACCGATAAAGTGGATAGCTAAGCCAGCAGGATTGACAGGTTCTGACGCATTGGAATCAATCATACAAATTACCTCCTGATTATTCGAAAAATATATTGT
>CAMWXA010000419.1 GCA_947178035.1 uncultured Lachnospiraceae bacterium
ATTCATCCCTACGCTTGCAACCAAACTGCTGCATGGCTTTCGATAATCTTCTGTAATATACTCTGCAAACGCATCATATGGCAGCGTCACCTTCTGGGTACCCGCCGCATACGGTGCAATTGAGTACAGATTATATTGTATCACGATTCCCGTGCCGTCCAGATACCAGCATGCAGGCGTCTCCCCGCCAAAAGTTTCTGTCTCTACTGCTTCCTCGTAATTCGGATAAAGCATATTCTCATAATTCTCTCCAAGCTTTTTTATAATATAGCCGACCGCTTTGTCATAAAATCCCTCTGTATCATTTAAGATATCTTCAAGCTGCAGCTTCTTACCACTTTGCACGTCAAAGGTTGCACCATCATAACTATAATAACCATGCGAACCGCCTTCATATCCAGCATTCATACCACAAAAACTGACCACACAGTCATCAAGCCTGTATACAACAATGCTTTCGCTGATGCCGAAATTGACAAAAGAGCCATATCTTGCTCTCAGGGATTCATAGTTTTCACAAAGCCATTCTGCAAAATCATTGTCATCGCGCAGCCCGCCCCACTGCTCTGAAAGTACCGCATTCAACGCGTCAAAACCATCACCCAATACCTCAGCTTTGTCTGCGGATGCAAAAAAAAGCTGCTCGCCATCCTCTGTGTACCATTTCTTGTTTTCATTTGTGATAACAATTGTTGGCACAATACTTTCTATTATTCCATTTTCTATATCTTCCTTCTCCAAAACCACATTTTCTATATCATCTTTCTCTATGGACTCGCTTTCCGGATCTTCCTTCTCTGAGACCACAATTTCTGAAGTTTCCTGCTCCAAAAATGCACTTTGCGAAATTGCATTCTCCGTCTGTAATTCCTGCGGAGAATGCTCTCCTTGTCCTGTACAACCACCCAGCAGCATCCCCGACACAGCCAACGCAATACTCTTTACGAATATTTTTTTCACATTATCTCCTTATCGATTAAATTCTGTATCCGTAATTGCAATACTATTCTCGGCAAAAACATTTTGCAGCCAGCCCATCACTGCTTTTATTATATAAGCACAAAGTGCAAGATCTTTCAAAAACAGACCTTGCACTTTGTTCCTCTTTCTCAGAATCCATACACCGATTCTGGCTGGAACCTCAATCTGTGCCAACCGATTCGCAATATTGAACCGCTCACCAGACTACATGAATTTTACAAGCTCATCCACGCTCTTTCTCTTCGGTGCAGCCGGCTCCTCATCAGCATAGCCTACAGCCACGAGCGCTGCTACCTTCTGTCCTTCTTCAAGACCGATGATCTCCGCCACCTTCGCTTCATCAAAGATACCAAGAATCACAGCACCTACCCCTTTGTCATGTGCTGCCAGACAAAATGTCTGTGTCGCAAGTCCTGCGTCGAACACTTCCCAGCGGTCTTCTTTTGATGTCGTGTAGGAACCGTCTCTCTCAAAGCCGCTTCTGCCATGCACCATATTGACTACAACAAGTGCAGCGCAGTTCTTGATAATGCCGTTGTTGTGCTCAAATCCAAGCGTTGCCTCCTCCGCGATTTTTGCCTTGATATCAGCATCCTCGATCACGACATACCTGGTCACCTGTGTGTTTTTCCATGACGGAGCAAACGACGCTGCCGCCACGATCTCCTGCATGGTCTCATGCGGCACCTGCTCTGCCTTAAACTTTCTGATACTTCTCCTTGTCTCGATACATTTGATTGCCTCCATAAAGATACCTCTCTTTCCTTTGTGTGTTTTGTATTTGTACTATTTTAAGAATCCATTTACGATCTGCTCCTCCGCCTGTGCCTCTGTGAGCCCCAGCGTCATAAGCTTAATCAGCTGCTCTCCTGCGATTTTTCCGATTGCCGCCTCGTGAATCAGGCTTGCGTCAATATTGTTTGCTGTAATCTCTGGTATCGCGCGCACCACCGCGTTGTCCATGATAATCGCATCGCACTCGGAGTGGCCTGCACACTTGTTATTTCCGTTAATGTGGGAATAAAATACCTGCTCCGACGAGTCCTTTGCCACCGAACGGGAAATCACATTTGTGCTGGAATCTTCCCCGTCCAGATCCACATAAAAATTTGTCGTTGCTTTCTGCTTTCCATGCGTCATAAGCTTTTCTCTGATGACAAGCTGTGCACCCTTTCCAAGCTTTGCCCGCGTAACCCTGTCCGTGGAATCCACTCCCCGTATCTGCACAGTGTCCATCTCCATGTAGCTGTCCTCGTCCATGCTCACGATCGTCTCCGGATTCATCACACGCTCGCCAGTGCCTTCACCAGAGCCGTAATGTTTCTCCACGTATTTCACCTTGGCATTTTTTCCGATAAAAAAGGAATGAATGCCACTATGTTCGCTCGTCTGAGCACCGCCATTGTGAATACCACAGCCGGCCACAATCGTGACATCACAGTCCTCTCCGATATGAAAGTCATTGTAAACCAGTTCTTTGAGCCCGGTCTGCGTCATCAGTACCGGAATATGCACGCTCTCCTTTTTTGTTCCGGGCTTGATAAAGATGTCAATCCCCGGCTTATCCTCTTTCGGGACAATCTCGATATGCTCTGTCGAACGCCTTCCCGCGGACTCTCCATTGGAACGGATATTGTAAGCGCCTGCCGGTACTTCATGCAAATCTGCCACTTGCATCAATAATGTCTTCTGAATCTCATCCATGTATACAACCTCCCGCATTATGTCTGCACTCAAGATTGCCGTTCAACAGTCCCGGCAGTATCTCCTCCTTCGTCCCTGTATTCTGTATCTCGCCGTTTGCAATCACCACGATTTTGTCCGCAATGTTCAGAATGCGCTCCTGGTGCGAGATAATCACAATATTTCCCTGTGTCTTATCGTGCATCTTCTCAAATACTTTAATCAGATTCTGAAAACTCCAAAGGTCAATCCCTGCCTCAGGCTCATCGAACACAGACAGCTTCATACCTCTGGCGATCACAGTCGCAATCTCAATCCGTTTGAGTTCCCCGCCGGAAAGACTGGCGTTCACCTCGCGGCTGATATAATCCCTCGCACAAAGCCCAACTTCTGAGAGATATTTGCATGCACCTTCCACGCTGAGTTTATCCCCCGCTGCCAGTCTGATTAAATCAAGGACTGTAATTCCCTTAAATCTTACTGGCTGTTGAAATGCAAAGCTAATGCCCAGGTTTGCCCTGTCGGTGATGGACATTCCGGTGATATCCTGCCCCTCAAAGAAAATCTGTCCCTCTGTCGGCTGTATGATGCCTGCAATCATCTTGGCCAGAGTGGATTTTCCTCCACCATTTGGTCCAGTGATTGCAGTAAACCGGTCGTCTATTTTTAAGTTAATATGGTTCAATATATCCTTACCGTTCTCATCCTCGACATGGTAGGATATATTTTTTAATTCAAGCACGTATCTGCGCCTCCTCTCGCTTTTCTTGCAAATATTTTCCAAGTATTATATACGCTCTTTCAGTATAACCAATATTTTACAAAAAAGCGACACTTTTATCAAATTTTTCATATGAATAATTCAGCTAGAAGCGTATAAAAACATACGCTGATATAATTTTACAATATCATATCTTCACACAAAAGCAGATCTCCTGCCCATCTTCCTGTTCTGACAACTCCACCGTAATCTCCCCTTTGTGGCGTTTTGCAATCTGGTTTGCCTGGTAGAGTCCAAGTCCCCTGTCTCCGCGGTTGTCCTTCGTCGTGTATCCCTTTTCAAAAAAGTGGGCAATCTCACCCATTGTCAGATTTTCCACCTGATTTTTAATCGCAAAGATCAGTTTATCATTTTGAGCATCCAGCACCATCTCCACTCTATTTTTCCTAGGTGACGCTGCCTCAAATGCATTGTCTGTGAGCGTTCCTATGATTTCAACC
>CAMWXA010000420.1 GCA_947178035.1 uncultured Lachnospiraceae bacterium
GGCAGAGCAGGCTCAATTACATTATGGTGGACGAGTTTCAGGACAGCTCGGCGGGGGAGATGCGGCGGGTGGATATTTTGTCAGATCAGTCTCGAAATGTAATGATTGTGGGCGACCCGGACCAGAATATCTATGAGTGGCGCGGTTCCGACGTGAAGCTGCTCGTAGATTTTGACAAGAATCACGAACCGACGCGGACGATTATTTTGAATCAGAATTACCGCTCCACACCGCAGATACTCAAATGTGCGAATACTTTGATCGAGAAGAACCAGCTCCGTCTGAAAAAAGATCTTTTTACAAAAAATGCATCAGGTGCGCCTGTCATTCATTATCATTCCAAAAATGATTTTGAGGAGATGGACCATGTGATTGAGAATATCAAAAAGCTTCATGCGAGAGACGGTTTTCGGTATTCTGATTTTGCCATCATATACCGCTCCGGTTTTTTGTCCCGTGTTGTGGAGAAAAAAATGGTGGAAAAAAATATTCCCTATGAAATCTTTGGCGGTGTCCGCTTTTATCAGCGGATGGAAATTTTGGATATATTGGCCTATCTGAAATTGATTGCATACGATGACGACACCTGTTTCCGGCGCATCGTAAATACGCCGCGCAGACGGTTTGGACGGGCAAAGATGAATTATCTGGATGGGCTTAAGAAATCTGACCAGTCTCTTTTTGCAGCGTTGGCGATGCATTTGGAAGCAAAGGAATTTCAGAACAGCGGGGCGGCGGAATTTGTTCATTTTATCGATTCCATGCAGAAAAGTTATCAGGATAAACGCATATCTGACATTGTCAATGAGGTGACGAGAGATTCTGGTTATGAGGCGTACATACGGGAATTGGGCGATGAGGAGCGCCTGGATAACCTCGCGGAATTTAAGCGCATCGCCAATGAATTTGAGCGGGAATTTGGGGAGAATTTAAGTCTTGAGGAGTTCCTGCAGCAGATTGCACTCCAGGCGGGGGAGGACCGGGCCGACCAAAAGGATACTGTGAAACTTATGACAATACATGCCTCAAAGGGATTGGAATTTCCGGTAGTATTTATCCTTGGTTTTACGGAGGGCGTATTTCCTTCGGCAAAGACGATCGGGGAACGGAAAAATTTAGGCCTGGAGGAAGAGCGCAGACTGTGCTATGTGGCGATCACCAGGGCGGAGCAGTATCTTTTTCTGATGGAGTCGGAGGGGACATCGCAGAGTGGGACGCAGAAGCTGGTTTCCCGTTTTATTGAGGAAATCGGGGAAAATAACTATGTCCGAATCGGGCAGATTTCAGAGGATTTGAAGCATGAGAGCAGGAACTATGCAGCAAAGCTAAACCGCGAAATCCAGTTGGAGGAAGAGGACTCCCGCAAAGTTGGCGACGTGGTAGAGCATCATATCTTTGGCAGGGGAGTGATTGAGGAAATTGACGCAAAGAGGGCGAGTTATCAGATTCGGTTTGAAAAGCTTGCGCAGCCAAGGAGTATCTCCATCCGTTATTTTGCGCAAAAGTATGAAGAGAATAAGCAGAAAAAGACAGGACAATTCATGGGAAGTTTTTGAGGCGCTTGAGGAGCTGAGAGGAGTGCTATAAATGGATGTCGGAAGAATTTGATATCAGAACAGAGAGGAGGGTATGATGGGCGGCGAAAGAGTACTGGAAACAGGGCGGTTACGGATACGTCATTTCAGGGAAAGCGATGTTTATGAATGCTGGGAAAGCTGGGGGCAGGATGCATCCCTTGGCAGATACATCGTGCCATATCCAATGACAGATATGCAGCAAATGAAAACTTTGGTGCAGGGATTTCTCTCCAATACAAATGCATGGGTGATTGAGGATAAAAGGATTGAAAAGATTGTTGGTTATATTGCGATTGATATACCCTACAGGCAATCGGGCATCGGCGAGATTGGATATGTTATTGGAGAGAAGTATCAGAAACAGGGATACGCATACGAGGCAGTTCATTGCATGCTGGAAGAATATTTGATGAAGCAGAGTATGTATATGATAGAAGCAAAATGTAATGAAACGAACAATGCTTCCTTGAAGCTTTTAGAGAAAACAGGATTTCATGTTGACGGCAGGCTTAGAAGCAGAAGAGTGGATTTGTTGACTGGGGAAAGGAATGACTTAATCGTTGTGTCGATGACACGGGATGAGTTTATGCATTGTAATAGCTGCGGGTAAATCGCTGCGATAGGGAAGCAGCCTGCGGTAACGCCCACACACTCTAAAGCGTCGATTAAGATTTTATAGACGGTTTGCTGCAAATGATATGCGGCATTGTTCAGAATCATTTCGTCACTATACGGACCTCTCCAAATCAGTGCTGCTGTCGCATAATCCATCATTGCACTTCGAAATAACCGAATATCACACATGTTATTACCTGCTGTTCATTGTCTGTTAATGTTTTGCTTTGGTTTTCGGGGACAGTGCCTTTAAAAGGCTGATACTTGTATAAGCATTGCGCTACATCGTCTCAAATATGCCCCAATTATCATCAGTCGTCCGGCATGTTTTACAGGACAGTGAGACACTGATTGACTCAAATCCATCTACCCAGTCATCAAGAGAAAAGGAGTCATCAAAAGTGATGCATTCCTCTAAAAAATCCTGTATTCCCTGAGAGGTAATTTGGACAGTTACATGAAAGGAATCATCACGGCAGTTGGGACAGATATACTTGCATAAAGGTAGTGTATGGTCGAGAAAGTCATCATGGCATACAAAGCCGTTCCACCCATGTTTGCTTTCATCAAATATCAGCAGCTCTTTGCCGCAGTGACGGCAGACTAACTTAATGATGTGGCGTTTGTTGCTTTCCCAAACCTCAAATTCATCAGCGCCGCAAGAGCAGATGATGGTTCCTGTCACCTCAAATTCGCTGTTATTATCTCCAATAAGGGTAAAATATTCCTGTAAATGTTTTGGAATTGGTAAATTATTCATAGTAATCCTCCATGCCGCACAAACAATTCGTGAAAAGAATCGCTGTACTTGCGATTCTTCTAAATCTCACACTTTTCTCCTTGTATGCCATACAGATACCCTTTTCCGTTCTTAGGATTGCCTTGGTAGGGCAGCGGTGCTAATCCTGACGCGTCTGTAAGTGCGCATTGTATCAGTTTCTTGGTCAGGTCCGGGACATCCTCTCTTGACAGCGCCTCCTCGATTTCGAGCCAGAGTACTTCGCTGTTCTCGTCATGGTCTGAGGTGGGTTCGCCACAGACATAGTCTGCCCTGAAAGCAATATACCAGTCGTGCGCATTGAATCGGATTCCAATAATATTTTGGGGTTCCACGACGATATTTGTCTCCTCGAGATACTCCCGTTTTACTGCGTCCTGCGGTGTTTCACCGTACTCGACATAACCGCCGGGCACAATCAGTTTGCCTTTTCCAGAACCGTAAGTGTGTCTTGCCAACAGGACTTTATTGTCCTTGATAACGATTCCTGTCACAGACTGACACCAGTTTGTGTTGTTGTCTTCCATTCGATATCCTCCTGTGTTTTATCATAAGGAACTGTTAAAGAATTTAATCGATACATCTGACTTGTCCAAATCTTCTTATGCAAAGTGAATCTTAACAGTTCCTAAGTTCTTGCGACTAGAACAAATATTCTAGTTCTTTCTGATATGCAATCCGCTTTGTCCCGTCCTCGACATAGATGTGTCCGCATTTTGTAAACCCATGTTTGCTGAGCAGGTGCTGCATGATTTTGTTGTCCTCATGTGTGTCGATTCGGATGTTTTTGATTTGGTTCATTTTGATACTGCTTTCACAAAAGGACAGCACGTTTGCGAATATTCCCTGCGCCGTTCCGTTTCCGGCAATTCTGTGTATGGTTCCATAGGG
>CAMWXA010000421.1 GCA_947178035.1 uncultured Lachnospiraceae bacterium
TCCCACAAATTGTGACGCACATCTGGCAGAAAGCATTTTTCAAACACGCTCTAGAATATTGACAGCAAAGCAGAGGCACGCAAAAAAGACGCTTTCACATTTTCATAATTATAAGAGCGTTTCCAGTCGTTCAAATTTTTAATTTAAGAAATATGGGATTTTTTACCATCATTATGGTGAATGTATTCCAGAGTTCTTCTGTTGTACAGATTGCGATATCCATCCATACACAGGTTAGAATTTCGGAAAGAGAGAGATAACAGATACGCACCGATTATAAGCAGGGCGAAGATCATACACTGACTGATTCTTAAGGCGATAGAAGTACGGGCTGATTGTCTTGTGGGTACAAAGTCCTCAATCAGACTCAAAGAGCCTTTTCCGAGATAAATGTGTGTGTCAGCTATGTGATCTGCAGCCTGTAGACTAGCGGCGTAGGGCTCATCAAAAACACGGGAAAAAGAGGAATCATTGTGAATGTCTTCACAGTAGATTCCCAGCACAAGCATGGATACCATTAAAAGAACGCAAAGTAGTCTGCTATGTACGATTTTTCTCATAGGTGTCTTCCTTTCGGCAGATTGCCTGATTTACAGCATCAGTTTCAAAAAATAGATTGATTCTTTGTATCATGTTGAGGAATATTATTGTGTAACCTGTCAACATGATATAAGCACTTGTAACGATACCACTACTGTTCAGACATCCACGTAAGTAACGAGAGTCATGCGCCAAATTGACAAAAGTGTCAGCTTTTTCTTTTTGTCAATTTGTGTGCAAAAATGGTTGCTGTTTACGCCTTCAATACATAAAATTGTGTCAAAATCAAGCGGGGCATGAACAATGACAATATACCACAAATAAAAAGGAGATTCAAGTAAAATCTTATTGTTTGGATAAATTATCTATGGTAAAATATAGATACGAAAAAAGACGAAAATAAAAGAAAGAGAAACCGGAGGGACTGCATGAGATTTGAATTTGACACAAAAAACTGGACAACGATAACAGAGGGGGAGAAAGACTGTTATCTGCTCGCAAACGGGCTGGGCGGGTACAGCAGTCTGTCAGTCATAGGCGCAGCGGCAAGGGGAGACCAGGCGCTTCTGATGTCTGCCAAAAAAGCGCCGAATGTCAGAATGCATCTTGTGACCAATGTTTTGGAAAAGCTGGTCATTGACGGGCAGGAGCACATCTTAACATCACAGCGCATGAAATCAGGGGCAGACTATGAGGGATTTCGCTATCTTAAAAAGTTTGTGTACGATGATCTTGACAAAGATGCGCCGACATGGACATTTCAGACAGGCAATGTGACGCTCACAAAGCACTTGCTGATGGTACATGACGAGAATACAGTGGCCGTAAAATATGAGATAGACAATCCGACCGGTCAAAATGTGGTATTCGAGATAATACCGCTGTTTCGTTTTACTTCGAAAAAAGAAGACTTTGATGTCTCACAGAAAATAGAGCAATATAAAATAGAGGCATGTGACACAGACATAAAAACGGGGCTGACAGATAAGTCATACTGTATCGCAGGCGGAGATATCCGGCTGTATCTCACAACAAATGCCGATCTGCATGCGCAGCAGCCCCGTCTCTTCGGAGAGATGTACTTCTCGCAGGATGAGCGCGACGGGCGTGTTGCATATGGAAATGCGTTTTGTAATTGTATGATTCAGAAACAGACGCATGACACAAAAAGTGACACGTATGTCATTTTAAGTACAGAAAAACATTCGGATTCTGCTGCTGCGACGCTTTATGAGCGATTTGTACAAGAAAACACAGAGCGAAAGGAACAGCTTCTTGGCAGTGCGGGTTTAACCTCAGAGCTTGGACGACAGCTTGTGCTGAGCGCGGATGCGTATGTTGTGAGACGGGAATCGACAAACGGCAAAAGCATTATAGCAGGCTATCCGTTTTTTGAGGACTGGGGACGTGACACGATGATATCCCTTGCCGGGGCAACGATGGTAACGGGCCGTTTTGAGGAATGTAAGAGCATATTGAGGACGTTTGCAAAATATGTGAAAAACGGGCTTCTTCCGAATCTGTTTCCGGAGGGGGGCGAGAATCCGATGTACAATTCGGCCGACGCGCCGCTGCTTTTTGTGAATGCAGTGTATGAATATATGGAGTACTCCAAAGATACTGCATTTGCAGAGGAGATACTGCCTGTGTTGGATCAGATTATCAGCGCATATCAAAACGGAACGGATTTTCATATCAAAATGGACAGTGACGGTCTGATTATGGCGGGCGCTGGTCTGGAACAGCTTACATGGATGGATGTGCGCGTGGGCGATTTCCTGCCGACTCCTAGACATGGCAAACCAGTGGAGATCAACGCATACTGGTACAGCGCGCTGATGATTATGCATCAGCTGACACAACAAACAAAGTATCAGAAGCTGGCAGAGCAGGTTCAGGCGTCCTTTCTGGAGAAATTCTGGAATGAGAAGGAACAGTGCCTAAAGGATGTATTGTCAGGCGGAGCAGACGAAAATCAGATACGCTGCAACCAGATCTGGGCATTGACGATGCCGTTTACCATGCTGCCTGTTGAAAAAGAAGCCCTCATTATTAAAAAAGTGAAAGACGAGCTGTACACGACAGTCGGTCTGCGCACCCTGGCAAAAGACGATCCTGATTTTCACCGCGTCTATATCGGACCGATGGAGGAGCGCGACAGGGCGTATCATCAGGGAACAGTATGGGCATTTCCGCTGGGGGCGTACTACAGGGCTTGTATAAGATACGCGCAAAAGTGTGCGGACAGCGCTGGGCAAGAACGCATCAGAGCGGAGCTGACACAAGGGTTCGGGGCGCTTACGGCTTGGCTTAAGGAGGGCTGTGTGTCTCAGATTGCTGAGATTTATGACGGTGATACGCCGACCGTGTCAAGAGGGTGTTTTGCACAGGCGTGGAGTGTCACAGAGCTGCTGCGCGCTGTATATGATTTTGAAAAAATGTGATGTAAACGCTTACATTTTTTGGTGGATATTTATTTACATTTGTGCTATCTTTAATATATAGGTGTGTGACAGTTCAGATGTGATGCCTGCAGTTTATGGCAGGACATCTGAACTGCTGCACGGGTGTTGATGTGGTGTACAGATCACTACATTAATAAATAGAGATATTATGATATGTGTCAGGGCGGCGACGCTGAAAGCAATGTGAGAACAAGTCACTATGAATCACAGCCCTGTCAGAATGGAGGATGCAATGAAATTCGAGGTAATCTACAAAACTTCCACAAGCTTTGTGGTGGAAATCAAGGAAAATGGCTATTTTTCGTCAGAACAGGAGCATGAGATTTATGTAAATGGAAATCTTGCCGAGAAGAGTGACCGAAATGTGGCTACAGTATTCGGTTTGGAGCCGGCGACGACCTATGATGTCAGGATTAAGTGCGGGACGGACGAGTCCGGGGATTTTAAAGTTACGACGGAGGAGGAGTACGTCACACTGAACGTAAAAGATTTTGGCGCGAAGGGAGACGGAGAGACTGACGATACACACTTTATCCAGTGTGCAATCAACGCGTGCCCGAAGGGCGGAAGAGTTTACATCCCTGCAGGTGTGTACAAGATATATCCTCTTTTCTTAAAGAGCGATCTGGTGTTGGATATCGGAAAGGATGCGACGCTTTCTGCATTTACGGACAGGACAAAATTCCCCATCCTTCCTGGTAAAATCGAGTGTATTGACAAGGAAAGGGAATATCTGCTCGGCACATGGGAAGGGGATCCGCTTGACATGTTTGCCGGTATTATCACAGGTATCAATTTGGAGAATGTCGTGATTACAGGGCAGGGAACCATTGACGGCTGTGCGAGCCGGGAAAA
>CAMWXA010000422.1 GCA_947178035.1 uncultured Lachnospiraceae bacterium
GTATATAATGAACAGAGAAAATTATATGGAAATACGAGACGCACAATTGAAGAAACAATTCGCATCTGTAAGAATAGAAATGTTCTGAAAGAATATTTGGAGCGCAGGGAACAGGAGGTTATAAATATTATGATGACTTTATTTGATGATGATCAGATTTTGAAGGCTTATACAAAAGATATTGAGGAGCAGACAGCAAGGCAGACAGCAGAAAGAATGATCAGAGACGGTGAGATGTCTCTTGAAAAAATTGCTCGCTATGTTCCAACATTATCGCTTGATGAATTAAAAAAACTCGAGGCAGAAATTATGCAGCTTGCATAATTTCGCACCACCTCCCTTTCTTTGTAAAAAGTCAGGGAGGTTTTTAAGTCAAAATGAGCGAAAGGCAGGAACCGATCTATGAAAAAGTCAAATCAAAAGGACATTTTTCATGTACACACATACAGATGCAGACATGCAGCTAATGTTGCAGACGAAATGTATGTAAAAAAAGCTATAGAACTTGGAGCAGTGAGCATCACCTTTACGGATCACGCACCATTTCCCGGAAATCCTTTCGGAAACCGTATGGATATCCAGCAGCTGCCAGAATATCTGCAATCCTTTAACAGTTTAAAAGAAAAATACCAAAATGTAATCGAAGTAAAAACAGGGCTGGAAATTGAATATCTCCCTGGTTTTCAATATTATTATGAGTGCCTAAAAAAATCCGGACAGTTGGATGTGATGATGATAGGACAGCATTTTTATGAATATGCTGATAACAGCTACAATTTTTCTTTACCGCGAGAGGAACTTCAAAAGAAAGAAGCTGGGGGACTTTGTAAGGCTGTCATGGCCGGAATGAAAACCGGTCTGTTTCAAGTGATAGCACATCCTGACAGAATGTTCCGGTATTGCGGCAGCTGGGACAAGGGTATGGAGCAGATGTCAGAAGAACTCATAAAAACAGCATTGAAATATGACATAACACTGGAACAAAATCTTTCTTCCATGAAGACTGCAGATTATTACCGCCACGAATTTTGGGATCTGGTGCCTGTCTCGTCTAAAACCCGGATTGGAATAGATGCACATGAAGTGAATCAGCTGGAAGAAATAGAGGAATATTACTAAAACTCAATAAGGAGAAGACTGATCCCGCAAGATGATTTCCCAGAGCGGTAAATTAATTACCGTTCTTTTTGGTTGTTCTGATGCACATTTTCCTGGACATTCTTCTCTGGGGCTTCTTGATTTTCCTCGCCTTCATAAAATTTTATCCCCAGTACGGACTCGATGTTCTGCATCACATTCCTGGCTGTATACAGCTGTTCTTTTGCTGGCTGCAGTTTTTCCTTCAGTGCATCTTTTCTGCTTTTCAGTCTGGCATACTCGTCCTGATATTCCTGGGCTTTATATTCCCGTGGGTTTATTCCATTACGCTCTAACCAGCTCTTTGATAATTTAAATTCCTGGATCTCCTTCTCGTGCTCCCTGTAATAATTCATGTTTCTGTATTTCGCGAATACATTGTGACATTTCTGATACTTGAAATATTTTCTTATATTGTACCGCCTTTCACTTAGTTCGGACATAGCCAGGTCAGTCTGATGAATTTCATTGTTGAGCCTGGTCACTTCGTTATAGCGGGATTCATAAAATACACGGAACTTTTCTGGCGTCTCGATATCATGTTTCTCCATAAAGTTCATTGTCTTTACGAACATGTTCAGGTTGTTTTTTTCTGCTACATGCCTGTATCCCGGTGAGTTCTGCGCCTTGTCATTTTTAGACAGATCCGCTATCCGTCTGATCTCACCCATAAAACTGCCTTTCTTATATTTTTTACCGCCTTTATGGGTGCCGGAAGCCGTCTGGTGTTTTTCTTTTCCCTGATTATTATTCGTTAGATTATCTTCCATAAAAATAGAACTTCTTCTTCATATTAATTTCTATCAAAGGGATAAGTATCTGATGGAGAATCCGTCAGATTGTTTTCTTGACAGGGTATGTTATCATTTTTATGTAACATAAGAAAAGCAGGAACCCCTCTCTCTAAAGTCGGATTCCTGCCTCACACTATAAAGCGGCTGACAGCCGCCTGACATTTATTATGATAACCTTATCCGGACTCAATTGCAATCCCAATACTGAAAATATCCAAAATATTTATGATGACTTCATCTGCAGGCTCCAGATCCACCAGCTCACATGCTCCTGTGGACACTCCGCCTGTCTTTCTATCCATACCTGTTATATTCGCTCCCTTAAAGTCTCTGACGGTGTTATCAGCATACGCATCTGCCGCGTCCGATGCAGTGTCTGCGACAAAACGCATGCACTCATGCCAGCTTTCATTGTTCCTTATTCTCAAATGACGCTGCCTGACCAGGTTGAAATAATCCGGGGACAGGAAGAAGGCAGACATGATTTCTCTACTCTTATGGAACACCGTCCTTCCATCGACGAAAACAACATCAAAACGGTTATCCGCAAT
Organism: uncultured Lachnospiraceae bacterium; assembly: GCA_947178035.1. Classification (GTDB taxonomy): domain Bacteria; phylum Bacillota; class Clostridia; order Lachnospirales; family Lachnospiraceae; genus COE1. The sequence continues at coordinate 2,483 of CAMWXA010000422.1, forward strand.
TACCTGCACCACTGGAAACAGCGCCTGCTTTCCTTCTCCATTCCCCTGACCCCTGTCGGGGATCTCATTACCGGCTGTTTCCAGCACCATAATTATCAGTTTATGCAGATTAAAAAAACGGTAAATGTCCTTTTTGTACAAACCACATAACCCTACACGACAGCCATATTTTTACCCCTTATAATGGCCTCATAAACCAAATAAGGAGGTAAGATTTTATGACACAGGAAGAAAAACACAGTATTGCACTAAAGCGTTACGCTGCAATCACCCCTCTGGTCAACGGCACCCTTGATGAATACCAGAGTAAAAGCAGCTTCTACAAAGAGGCGGCTTTAAAACCATACCCTGCAGAGGATGGTTCCATGAGACACTATTCCCCCGCCGCCATCGAACACTGGTACCGCAACTACTTAAAAAATGGTTTTGACGGACTCATGCCCAAAGGCAGAAGCGACATGGGTAAGAGCCGCGTCCTTGATGAGGCCTGTCAGGAATACATCCGCCATATGAAGGCACAGTACCCCAGGATTCCGGCCGCAGCCCTCTACCGCCAGATGCTTTCAGAGGGGATCATAACCAGGAATATGGTCTCTGAATCAAGCGTCAACCGTTTTGTCAACCACATCATGGAAGAAAAAAAGCAGACGACAAACAGGGATATGCGCCGTTATGAGCGCCCCCATATCAACGAAGTCTGGTGCGGTGATTCCAGTGTCGGACCGCGGCTTTTATCAGAAAGTTCCAAAAAGAAGGTTTTTTGTAGTGGTCAAGCATTTTTGTAACACTTATGGCTAAAAAATCACTTTTTATTTATGAGACAGCTTCACCTTATTAAGATGCTGTTCGTGCCTGATAAGGTGTACGATATCCATTAAAACTATGAGGACGGACATGGTTATAGCTTACATATGCAAACTCTTCCACTGTCTGGTAAAGCGCCTCCTCTGTCCGGAATTCATACAGGTTTGTACATTCGTTTTTCAATGTATTGAAGTATCTCTCCATTGGTGCATTGTCATAAGGGTATCCGGCTTTGCTCATACTCTGTGTCACATGAACAGATTCGCAGTATTCCACAAACGCCTTTGATGTAAACTGGGAACCCTGGTCACTGTGCAGGATCAGTTCCCCTTTGATCTGCGGCTGGGAAGCCAGCGCTTTCTGCAGTGTACGGATTGCAAGATCACTGGTGATGTGACGGTCTGTGATGCTTGCAATAATACTCCTGTCATGCAGGTCTATGATAGTGCAGTTGTATCTCACTTCGTGATTATTTAGAAACAGGTAGGTAAAATCCGTACACCACTTTTGATTGAGCTTATCTGCAGTGAAGTCCTGATTTATTTTATTTTCAAAGATTTTGTGTGCTTTC
>CAMWXA010000423.1 GCA_947178035.1 uncultured Lachnospiraceae bacterium
GTTCCAGCCCCACCTTCCGGACCTCATCTTTGAACAGATTCCTGAGCGGCTCAATAATCTCCCTGAAATCCACACAATCCGGCAGCCCGCCCACATTGTGATGAGACTTGATCACCGCAGATTCTCCGCCCAGGCCGCTCTCCACCACATCCGGATAAATCGTACCCTGCGCAAGAAAATCCACCGCTCCGATTTTCTTCGCCTCTTCCTCAAACACACGGATGAACTCTTCGCCGATAATCTTTCTCTTCGCCTCTGGCTCAGTGACTCCCGCAAGTTTGCCATAATAGCGCTCCTGCGCATTGACACGGATAAAATTAAGGTCAAACTCTCCCTCAGAACCAAATACTGCCTCAACCTCATCGCCCTCATTTTTGCGCAGCAATCCGTGATCGACAAACACACATGTAAGCTGTCTGCCAATTGCCCTAGAAAGCAAACCGGCCGCCACGGAGGAGTCCACGCCACCTGACAATGCTAAAAGCACCTTGCCATTCCCGACTTTTTCCCGAATCTGCTTCACAGACTCCTCCACAAAAGAATCCATTTTCCAAGTGCCTGCACATCCACAGACATTGTGCACAAAGTTATAAAGTATTTTCGTTCCCTCGACAGTGTGGAGTACCTCAGGGTGGAACTGGATTGCATAAAGCTGTCTGTCCAGACACTGTGCCGCGGCAACCGGACAATCCGCAGTATGCGCAACAACAGAAAAGTCTGGAGCAGCCTTTGAAATATAGTCAAAATGACTCATCCAGCAGATCGTTGTCTCATTTACATCTGTAAACAACGGTGATGTTTTGTCCACATGCACTTCTGTTTTTCCGTACTCGCGCACTGGTGCCTTTTCCACCTTACCGTCCAATAAATGCATCATAAGCTGTGCACCATAGCAAAGTCCAAGCACAGGGATTCCCAGATTAAAAAGTTCTTTATTATAAGTAGGTGCATTTTCCTCATAACAGCTGTTTGGACCACCTGTCAGGATGATTCCCCTAGGCGCCATCGCCTTAATCTGTTCAATATCCGTCTTATAGGAATAAATCTCGCAATACACATTGCATTCTCTGACACGTCTTGCTACAAGCTGATTATACTGACCGCCAAAATCGATGACGATTACCTTCTCGTCAGAAAGTCTTTTTTCCATGGAAAATCCGCTTTTCATGTCCGTCCTGTCTCCTCTCTTGTAATGATTGAAACTACATGTCCACAAATATATGCTATATAGTATCATGAAAACCTAATTTTATCAACAATTTGTCAGAACGAAATCTGACATAATATTTATAGCGGTTACAATTCACTTTGTTTTATCAGTCAATTCCACAAATTGCCTCATCATTACTAATTCTTAAAAAGAAATGAATAAATTATTAATTTTTTCTTGTATTATACAACAATTAGCGCTACAATATAGAAAGGATATCATTAATTGTATAAGCACAACGCAGTAAGGAACTGTTAACAAACTGCTTACTAACCGTTCCTTACAAAAACACATAAAGGGGGTCTCAATGAGCACACAAACCAAAATAAACAAGCCCAGGAAACGCATTGCTGATGAAATTATGTACCAGATTGGCAAAAGTGTAATTATTGTATTTCTTATTGTCGCTATTGTCGCTATCATCATGGTTGGATGGATAATCATGACAACCAAGGAAACGGAACTGACACTGGAGTCAAGTGCTGCTGCCAACCAATTAACTGGATTTCTGGAACAGTATATCAGAGGCGTGGAACAATTGTCTGTTAATCCTGAAATAAAAGATGTCATGATGCAGACCGGAGCCGGCGATGATATTCTGCAGGCGGACAATATGGACACTGTCAGAACAAATCTTATAAATATAGCAAACACTGATCCTGAAAATACATTATCTGTATGGATATCGGACATTGACGCAAGCGTCCTGACACAGTCAGATGGATTTACATCCGGGGAAGGCTGGGATGTCACAACACGGGAATGGTATAAATGTATTGATTTGGGCAGGACGATTTTGACAGAACCATACATTGATTCCTCAACTGGAAAAATGATATTAAGTGCAGTATCCCCTGTTTATGATGACGCTGCCGGCACCGCCATTGGCGCCGTCGGAATCGACCTCTCTTTGGAACATATGACAGCAGTTATGAGTGAATATACGTTTGGACGCAACGGCTATATCCTGCTGTTATCCGGGAGTGGGACTTTCCTCTATCATCCACAGAATGATATCATACAGAAAAATATCACAGACATCAAAATATCGCAAAATGTTGTCGACGCAGTACTTTCAGGCAGTGATGTATTCCTGCGGTACACGGTCGATGGCGTTTCGAAATATGGTTCCGTATCCCCCGTCGGTGAGACAGGTTATATTGTACTCAGCAGCCTGCCTTTGACCGAATACTATTCCATGCTGATCATGATGGTCATTGCATTGGTTGTAATCTTTGCTATTGGAATCGCACTCATAGCACTCAGCATCAGAAAGAGCGCCGCAAACCTGACCAAACCGATTTTAGAGCTCAATCACACGGCACAGCAGCTTGCTGCCGGGAACCTGGATGTACATCTCAAGATCGATTCTGAAGATGAAATCGGAGAACTGGGTAAATCCATTCAAAAGACCGTCGCCCGATTAAAAGAATACATTGTATACATAGACGAAACTGCTGAAGTGCTTGCACAGATTTCAGACGGCAAACTCAGTATTCATCTGAAAAATGATTATATCGGCGAATTCCAGAAGATAAAGACTGCCCTGCTCAACATCTCATCCTCTATGAATGATGTGATGGAAGGCATTAATGCAAGCTCTAACCGTGTGTCTATAGGTGCCTCTGAGTTAGCCTCCGCTTCTCAGATGATCGCAGAAAGCTCAGAATTGCAGGCTGCTTCTGTAGAACAGCTCGCAGCGACAACGAATACCGTTGCAGATCATGTAGAAGAAAGCCACCGGGATGCGGAAGCTTCTGCCAAAGAAACAGATAAAGTCACTGCAATGATTGAACAAAATCAGGAAAAAATGACCATGATGATGGATGCAATGAATGAAATCCGTCAGACATCACAGCAGGTTGTTGGCATCATCCAGACCATCGAGGAAATTGCCGACCAGACAAATCTTCTTTCACTGAATGCCTCCATAGAGGCAGCACGCGCCGGTGAGGCTGGCAGAGGATTTGCAGTCGTAGCAGACGAGATTGGCAAGCTTGCATTAGAAAGCTCAAAAGCTGCAAGCTCGACAAGGGACCTGATTGAAATTTCCATGGAGGAAATCAGCAAAGGCAACGCAATTGCCACTGATGCCATGAATTCCCTGAAAGAATCCGTGAGCGCCGTTGACCGCGTGAATGAAATGATCAAAAAAACCGCCGAAAATTCTGCAATCCAAGCGGAAAACATGGAACAATTACGCGTTGGAATCGACGAAATTGCCCGCGGAATTCAGGACAATTCTGCCGCATCACAGGAGACCTCCGCTACGTCAGAAGAACTTGCAACACAGGCTGATATCTTAAATAAAATGGTACAAAAATTTGAATTGACCCAGTAAAAATTGGCGCCCTTGGCAAAAGGGCGCCAATTTTTTCAACATGTCAACTCCCCATCCACTGCAGCAGACAGTATCAAATATTTTGCAAATCGTAAACCCGGCTGCAAATCCGCTCTGCCAGAGGAAGGTTGTGCGTAATGGCAACAACACCCATATTGCGTTCTCTTGCCTCGTCACAAATTTTGTTCCAGATCTGCGCCTGTGTGATGACATCAAGCATCGTACCAGTCTCTTATACACATCAGACGCTGACGACGAATAGCCTTGTGTAGATATAGGTGTTCGCCGTAAAAATAAAAA
>CAMWXA010000424.1 GCA_947178035.1 uncultured Lachnospiraceae bacterium
CAGTTATATTGTGTATGGTAGGTGACCACGCACCATCATTTATTGAAGAAATCTCAGTCAAATGTGATAATAATGCAGTTTTGCAAAGAGCTACTCCCTTTATAATTTGGGCGAATTTCCCAATAGAAGAGAGAAGAGATGTCATGGTAAGCATGAATGAACTGGGACCATTATTGTTGGAGACAGCTGGGGTGAGAATGCTGCCATACTATAAGTATTTGTCGAACTTGGGAAAGGATGTTCCTGTTTTGACAAGCTATGGAGAGTATATTGATAAGGATGGAACTATCTGTTCTTATACGGATGATGGAAGATACAGTAAGAGTATACAGACATATTTCTGGCTGGAATACAATAATTTACAAAAAATAAGTTTAGATAAGTGGTTTTCGCTGCAGACAGTTGGAGATTGAATAAATTAAAGAAAGGCAGAAAAATGAAAAAAACACAAGTAATGAATGCGATTATTGTCTGGATTATTTGCTTTGCCGTATTAAGTATTATTGCAAGAGGAATGGGCATCTTAGAATTTGAGAAGAAACAGTGCGATATCAATGAATTTACAGGCAATATGGATTCAGCTGAAATACAACAAGGGAGACAATACAAATTGCCAGATGATGAAAATATACTTTTGCTTGATTTTTCTGTCGAACATAGCAAGGAACCAATATATGGCGTGGAGCTGGCGTTTGGTGAAACAGCAGATATAGGAGCATTAGAGGCGTATTTTAGTGAAAATGCAGTCAATTCTTCGGATGAGGAATGGCAGGCTGTAACGATTGAGCACAAAGATGGCAAAATGGAGATGCGGTTTACAAAGGGGCATGGATGTTTGAAACTTTGCACTGACAGACTGATTGAATTGGGGGATGTTGTTTCGTTTGCGGTGATCACAAAATCCAGCATGGTGAAAGTGTATATTATATCAGGTGTTTTTGCACTGTGCATCAGTATTTTGTTTGCAATCCTTAAAAAAGACAGTCCTTTTCAAATATCACGTATTATCAATATAGTTACATTATTTAAGACCAAAAAAGTGATGATTACATTGGCTTCCATTTTTGTCGAATGTTTGGCGATTTGCATTATAGAGGCAACCTGTTATGTGTACGTACGAGGATATTTTCTGAATCCTTGTCGAGTGTTTATGGTTGGATGTATGGCCGCCTTCCTGACCGTTGCATTTAGGCACAAGGAAATTATTATTCGAAAGTTCCATATATTCTATTTCTTTTTGATGTTTACAACGGGATCTGTATATATTTTGGGCTGCGCGCCGTATTCATTGGATTTATCATGGGATGACCAGGTTCATTATGCGCGTGTTAATTATGTGGCAAGAGGATTTCACAGCTATGAGACGGAAGCAGGATATCAGCTGAAGGCACATTATTTTGACAGGGGAACACTTGAAGACAATTTTACAGAAGAAAAAAGGATAGAATTGGCGCAATATATTGGTTCGCTGGATAAAAATAAAGATTATGGCGGCCTCAGGATTGTAGATTCATACTATTCTCTTCCGTCGCTCGTCTCATATGTACCAGCTGCTATAGGACTTATTATTGGCAGAGGTTTGGGACTGCCTACGATGATGACGCTCTTAATGGGAAGGTGGGCAAATCTGCTGTGTTATGCGTTGATACTCAGCTATGCAGTCTGGCTGCTGCGCAAACGGGGATATATCGTAGCGGCTTTTATTGGACTGATACCTGTGGCAGTTTTTTTGGCAAGCAATTATTCATACGATTGGTGGCTTACCTCTTTATCCATTCTGGGGTATGCGTTATTGGAACAGGTGACACAGGAAAAAAACAAGCGAAGTCACTTTCAAATGCTTAAAATAATGCTTGTCATGTTTTTGGCGATCCTTCCCAAGGCAGTATATGTAACAATCATTATTCCTATGATAACAGTATTTGCCGCAAAAGGAAAGAAAAACAAAATAGGATTGCTTGCAGCGGCATTGATATTTATTCTGCTTGCAGCTTCCTTTATAGTCCCCGGAATTTCTTCAGGAGGAGCTGCGTATAGTGATATGCGGGGGGGATCAGACGTAAATTCCATAGAACAGATTCGCTTTATACTGACGAAGCCGCTGGAATATTCGATGATACTGGCAAGATTTTTGTGGAGATATATCAATCCTGACCATAGTGTTGATGCTTTTGGCTATTATATACTTTTCGGAACGGGAAAATTCTGGTCAGTAGTGCTCATTCTCCTTGTCACAGGCACTATTGTTGATAATATTAACTACAAAGCAGGAGAGACAGGCAGGGTGAATGCCTTGCGGTTGTGGAGCGTTGTCGCAATATTGAGTACGTTGGTATTGATATCAACTGCGATGTACGTTTCATATACACCCGTGATGAGCAAGGATATCGTAGGTGTGCAGGCAAGATATAGCATACCACTGTTCTTCCCTCTATTGTTTTATGTATGTAGAATGGATATGGATATACCGCAAAGAATAAAGAATAATGTGGCGGTATACGGGAGCATGCTTTTGGCAGCGATTCTTTGTTTTAATATTTATGTACAGTGTATCTGTTTTTATTAATGATTTATTTATGGTGTTTTATAAGGGATGCTTCTACTCGATTATAGAGATAGAAGCATTTCTGTTTTCAATTTCAGTATAGTCATCATATAAATTTTATTTTTGCTAAAAGTTAACTTTTATTAATTGTAATTTAATATAAATAATGATATAGTTTAATATGATTATGATTGAAAAAAACACTTAATGTACAGGTGCTGGAAGTAAAAATTTGTCAAACAGGAGGAGCAGTGTACAAGACGATAAATGTCTAATCAGATAAGGAGCTTTCATGAACAATATATTGAAAAGCAGAAGGGAGACCACAGACATTTTGCTTATCATCCCCGCATATAAGGAGGCCGATAACATAGAAAGTCTGGTGAATTGCATCATTGACGAGTATCCGCAGTATGACTATGTTATAGTAAATGATGGTTCAAAGGATGCAACCAGACATATATGTCAGAAAAATGGATACAATTTCATTGATCTGCCGATAAACCTGGGAATAGGTGGTGCAGTGCAGGCTGGCTATAAATATGCGGAAAGAGAAGGATATACAATAGCTATACAGATTGATGGGGATGGACAACATGATGTATCGCAGCTTGATAAAGTCATAGAACCGCTGAGCAGTGAACTTTGCGACATTGTAATAGGATCAAGATTTATTCAGAAGGAAGGATTCCAGTCATCTTCAATGCGTAGGATTGGTATACGCTTTCTAAGCGGACTGATATGGGTATGTACTGGAAAGAAGATTTTGGATGTGACGAGTGGTTATCGTGCAGTGAACAGAAGATTTATCGAGATATATGCAGAGGACTATCCCGGCGATTACCCGGAGCCCGAGGCAATTGTAGCAGCGATTATGCATAAGGGCAGAGTTATGGAAGTACCTGTGATGATGAAGGAAAGGCAGGCAGGAACCAGTTCCATACATGCGTGGAAGTCTGTTTACTATATGATAAAGGTAACGCTGGCTATTATCGTATGCCGTATCAGCTTTGGAATAAGGAGATAGGACAATGATTCCGGTTAATTTGAGAAATACATTGATGATTGCAATATTATGCTATTTCATTCTAATATTAGTTTTTCTGAAAAGAAAGTCGCTTGAATTGAAGTATACATTACTTTGGCTTTTTGCAGGAGTATTGATGGGGCTGGTAGTGATATTTCCTGGAATTCTGGAGCATTTGACCAGTCTCCTCGGAATTCAGAGCATTATGAACGGGCTTTATGTAATGTGCATCAGTTTTATTA
>CAMWXA010000425.1 GCA_947178035.1 uncultured Lachnospiraceae bacterium
TATACGCAGTGAATCGTTCCGCCAGCGCTGTGTTCCATGCAGTTTTTCATCAGATTGATAACTGCCTCCATCGTCCAGTCCAAATCGGCGGTTATCGCCATTTCTCCCAGCTCTGGAATATCAACAGAGACATTGTACTCTGTCAATAATTCCTGCAGATTGTCCGCAGCGAGGACAAGGACCGTGAAAACATCAATCTCCTCCTCCTGTAACACCAAAGTCCCAGCGTCAAGCCGGGACAGTATCAGCAGAGCTTCCTCCAGATGCGCAAGCCGCAAAAGCTGTTTTTGTATCTGTTCCAGATGCTTCTCGTTATATTCTTCTCTCATCGTCTGCACTGACAGGGAAATTGCAGTGATTGGCGTTTTTATCTGATGTGCAATATTGGACAAATTTTCTGCAAAGTCATTTTTGGTCTGCACTGCTACATCTTTGGTCTGATAGAGAAACGTGACTGTCTTGTAGATTTCATCTTCCAGTTTGGAGAACATATCCTCCCCAGACGCAGAGAGAATCACCGCTTCACCCATATTAACCTGCTCCAGATACTCCGCCAATGCCTGAATGCGCGCGGTCTCCGCCTTATTCCGACACAGCGATGCCACAGCAAAGAAAAACACGCCTGCCAGGAATCCTGTCATCACATACAATGCATTCCACCGGTAATCTGCATTCAAAAAATCGGAGCTGCGATACCCCAATTCTGACAAGACGCCGCGCTCCATTGTGCCGTCTGCATTCTGTCCTGTATACTCCTTCAAGGCGGCAGAAATGATTTGTCCTGCTTCCGGCTCCTGCTCCAACACCTCGCCGCAGACCGCGTCCAGCAGGTCATATTGCAGTTTACTGTAATGGCAGGACATCAACAGCACTGCAAGTGCAGAGGCAATGAAGCCTGCGGACAGTACAAAGCAGAAAGTGACTGCCAGATTTTTCCGCCCGCTCATATCGTGTCCTCCATGCGATACCCCACACTTCGGACCGTTTTCAGGCAGGGCGGCTGGTGCAGTTTGTCCCGCAGGCGTTTGACTGTGACAGTCAGTGTATTATTATTCACATAATTTCCATTCAAATCCCACACCTGCTCTAAAATTCTTTCCCTGGTGACTGTCTTTCCTTTGTTCTGCATTAAATACAAAAGCAACTGATACTCCGCCTGGCTCAGACTCACCTCCTCCGACTGGCAGGAAACCGTCCTGCGGTTTAAATCCATCGAGATTCCATCGCAGGAGAGGTACTGTGCTGCCACGTTTCCAGTTCGCCGAAGCAGGGCCTGTATCCTGGAATACAGCACTTCCAGCGCAAAGGGCTTCACCACATAATCATCTGCACCGCTTCGAAAGCCAGAGACAATATCGCGCGAATCGCCGCGAACCGTGAGAAAAATGATTGGCAGTTCTTTCCATGTACTGCGAATCCACCGGCACAAGCCGTCTCCATGTCCATCCGGCATATTCCAGTCCAGCAAAACGATTGTCGGCACATGGGCTTTCAGCGCCTGCCTGACCGCTGCGAGCGTCTCACAGATCGTCACCTGAATATGTTTCTGTTCCAGATATTCCTTCACGATGCCCGCAATATGAGCGTCGTCCTCGGCATAATACAATTCAATCATCTTCGCCTCCCCGTCTTTTTGTACATCCTTTTGCGTGAAGAAAGTCAGTCACCTCTTTTCAGACATTCCTGTCATCCTTTTTCTTCAACAGCTGAGAAGTATCCAATGTCTGCTCTAACTGTTTGGACTTTCTCTGCTTCTTTTGCTTTTTTGCAGTTTTTACCACTTCCGTATCAGAAATATCCTCTGATTCTGACAATTGTGCCCTCTGCACTGTGCCGCTATGTGTCTCCGGCACAGTGTTTTCAACAGACTGCTTCGCTCCCTTTTTCTTTCTGCCTGACAGAAGCGGAATGCGTTTCGGCACATATTGGAACCGCCGCATTGCCACATCAGCCAGAAACAGGCAGACCGCAAGAGCCAGAAGCCAGTTTGTCAAAGGATAACTTTCCCGCGCCCCTGTGGAAATCCGCGTCCAGACAGAATCCTGTTCTGTGATTATTCTGCCGTACTGTTCCACAAACTGCCGGTAAGCGTCCGCGCTTACATCAAACTTATATTCATCTGAGAACTGCACCGCTGCTGCGGTCGTCATATAGTTCTGTATCTCTCCGTCTTCCGTGCGGCGTATATTAAAATGATACAAGCCTGTCTGCGGCGTAGAGATCTCTGTCGTGTATTTTCCTGGCGCTGTCGCATGAAGCTTTTCCTCTGTGACAACTCCTTTTGGATCCATGACAGTCACCAGAATCTCTGTCGCACTGCCATAGTCACTGGTCTGATAATCCACTTGTGTCCGTTCCCCGACTGTCACTACATTCACACTGTCCTCGCCCATGCCGGCATTTCCGGCAGAATAGTCCACGATGCGCTTCCACAGTTGAACATAGTCCTCCTGTCCGGCAAACGCCCCGGTCCACTCGCCTGTGACGTCGCTGTTCCACGCCGCCGTTCTGCCAAGTCCGTACTGCCATACCGTGAGAATCGGATCTCCTTTCTCCCCAGACACAATCACTGGACTGGATGCGGTCTTGGGCGTCGCAGAAATATAGCCGTAAAGTACTGGCCAGCCCCCCGGAAACAGATTGCCCGTCAGCTCATGTCCCTTCTGTACAGACAACGAGAATACACCATTCTGGATATAACTGTCGCCCCCCAGAAAAACTTCCTGTGCAAAAATCCTTGGAATATCGCTGGACACATCCGAGTAATAATATCTTCCGCCGCACTTGTCTGCAAGATGCTGCAGCAGACTTGTATCCGAGCTATTCCCCACTGCAACGGTTGACAGAGTGATGCCACCGTCTGTACAGCCGCCAATCACATCCGCAAAATTGTCTGTCTCTCCCATACCGTCCGTCAAAAGAACAATATGTTTAATCGACGCCTCATTTCCGGCAAGCACCCTGACCGCCTCTTGGAGCGCGGGCTTGATTGTCGTTCCTCCGCCGTCGCTGATCTGCCTGATTTCGTCTTTGATCGCTGCCTTGTCATCCGCCTGCCTCAGCTCCACCTGCCATTCATACCTGTCATCAAAGGTCAGAATGCCTACATAGTCCGTTTCATTCAGGTTATCCACCGCCACCTCAGCAGCCCTGACTGCGATATCCAGATTGCTGATGCCACTACTTTGTGCACTGCCTGTCATACTGCCAGAACGATCAATTACCATGACCATCGCCATCGTAGGCATCTCATTCACACCCCGCAGCTGCATTTCCACCGGCAGTACTGTCTCCAGCACCGTATCCCGATATCCTCCCAGCGCAAAGCTGTCCTCCCCGCCGCAGCAGATAAACCCACAGCCATAATCCTTCACATATGTCTCCAGATTATCCAGAAACTTCTCTGGCAGTTCGTCAATGTAAGTATTCACAAGAATGATAGACTTATAGCCCAGCATGTCATCAATATTGTCTGGCACATTGCGCGCAGAAACCACATTGAAATCGCATCCAGCCGCATCCAGCACAGAGGTAAAGGCAGACGCATTGACACTGCCCCCTGAAATGACCAGAATCCGCGGCGGCGTCTCCACCACAGAGCAGGCGCTGTAAAAATCATTTTCCTCGCAGGTGTCACCCTGCGCCTGTACCTGAACCCGCAGATTCTCTGTCGCACCGCTGTCTGTATCGGCATCCACCTGTGCGCTGAACACAAAGCGGTTGCTCCCCTTGTTCAGGTGTACGCTGTTTGCCGCTGTCTGACTGCTGCCATTGTAGAGTGCAATCACCGCATCTGTATCATA
>CAMWXA010000426.1 GCA_947178035.1 uncultured Lachnospiraceae bacterium
CCCCTTAACAACTGTAGAAAAATGTGTGATATCATTTATTGTATCATAGCATTGATATTTCAAACCATATTTTTCACAATAAATTCTCGCGGATTCCAGCGGCGGAATCCACACTGTAAGTTTCGGGCAGTTGTGAAAAAGGTTCGGTGCATTTTTCACACTGTCAGCATCCTTAAAGATGTCGAGCGTACTCGGCAGCACGACATCTTCAAGCGCTGCTCCCGTCTGGTTCCAGCTATGCCAGCTGCTGAACAGCCCTTCTCCCACTACCCGCACGCCCTCTGGAATAACGACGGATTTCAGCAGATTACAGTCGCTGAATGCATATTCCCCGATCACTTCCACTCCTGCGGCAATCACAACTTCCTCCAAAGACATCAAATCACGAAACGCACTGCTACCAATCACCTGAATACTTCCGGGCAGCGTGATTTTCGTGATGGTCTGTCTGTGCACCCGTACCGATGTCCTGATTCGAGGGCCATAAGGTGCGAATGCAAGCGTACCGATTTCCGTGACTTTACATTTTCCGATCGTCTCTGGCACGACAATGTCTGTACGATCTCCTTTGTAACCTGTAATTATCAGTGTGCCGTCCTCTTTCTTTTGAAAAGACCACGTTTTCTTAAGCTGTGTCATGGAATCGGGAGCTGCATTCAGCTCACGCATGAGTCTCTTTTCCGCTCTCTCTGCTTCCGCAGCAAAATCAGCAGTCCTGTTCTTAAATTCCAACAAGAATGCAGTGCATTCCGTCTTGTTGTTTTCTGATGCGAACTGTATCATCTCATCGCGCAGGCGGGGCGTTTTGAGCCAGCCATACTCCACAGCAATCCTAAGACAATCCGTATTTTCATCCAGGATCATATTTTGTAACAGCATCGTTTTCTTCATCTTCGACTGGTCAAAATGTTCCATAAAAAAAGAAAAATATTCCGGTATCAGCAATCGTTTCCGATTAACATTACCAATCCCGTCTGTAAAATGCAGTTTTTTATCTCCGCCGATTTCACAGAGCAGCTCAGACATAATGCGCAGAAAGCTCTTGTCGTCCATCCTTTCCATATAATATGTATAGATATACCATACATCATGCCCCTTTCCTTCTGTCAGCATCCTTTTCTTTTCATCCGAGATGGAGATGCCTCTGGCTTTCAGTGCAGCAGTGATTTTTTCTTCCCCGGCAAGAATCGTCAAATACAGAAGATCTCCTGGATGAAAGCACACTTTCTCGGCATTGTCACACAGATACGCGATCCCTTCCAGAAGCTGTGCATCTTGAATGGGCTTTACCGGATGTCCATCCCTGTCCGACAACATTCCGAGGTACACCCGCAATTGCGCTTCACATATTCTGTTGATATCCGTGAATAAGAACAGGAGGAAATAATCCGACTGATATGCCGTAAATCCAAACAACTCCTGTGATTTGTACCTGACAGTCTCCTTGTCACAGCGAAAGGACGCGCCGTTCTCAACCAGTACCTGTACCATATCCGGCCCGCGGAAACGACAGGCAATCCCCAGAATATGGGCGGTGAGTACCACTTTACCTAACTTTTGACAAAGCCTTGAAACCTCGTCAGGCGTATCGCTCAGCACCGCCTGTTCCAGCGCTGTAATCTTTGCAGCCTCTGTTCGATCCAATTTACCTGCTTTCATGACAATCCTCCTCACACCCCGGCACACATACCAGTTAACAATTTATATGCAAACTTCTTTACAGTTTATTATCGTACTCGAATCGAAAGCCCTTTTCCCGGCAGTAAGCTTCCGCCCTGCTTCCCTCCGGGCAGTACACCGTCACTCTCGGACAGCCGTGAAACACCTCGGCTGTGATGCCAATATTGTTTTGACCCGTCAGCAGACACTGAACCGATTGTGGTATCTGAATCTTCTCTAAACTGCTGCAGCTCTTAAATGCACATTCCCCAATTTCAAGAACCCCCTCGCAGACATGGACTTCTTTGAGCATACTGCAGTTTGCAAATGCCCACTTTCCGATTCTCTCCACTGTGCCAGGTATCGTGACTTTTTTTAAGGAGCTACAGTCTTTGAAAGCATACGCATCAATTTCCCTGACACCTTCACAGATGCACACTTCCTCAAGCCGATCACAGCTTGCAAATGCATATGCTCCGATTTTTTCCACGGTGCAGGGTATCGTGATATTTTTCAGGGATTTGCATTCATGAAATGCATATTCGTCAATTTTCTTTGCAGCGTCGGGTATTGTGATACCTTGCAGAGCTTTACATCCACTGAATACATATTTTTGGATTTCCTCAACTTTCCTGGGAATGTTAATCTCCGTTAACGCATACATATCACGGAAAGCGCTCCAACAGATCGTGTGAATCGTCTCTGGCATTGTGATCTTTGTGATTTTGCGGTGCTGGTTGATCTGTTCCCAGGTTGGATACGCGCCAGCATAGGAGCCTCTAAATGCACTGATATCAATTGTTGTGACAATTCCTCTGCCAATCTTTTCCGGAACAGTTACCTCAGTGCTTTTTCCTTTGTAATTGGTTATAACGAGCGTACCATCTTCTCTTTTCCTGTAACTCCACAGTTTCTTTAATTCCATTACAGAGTCCGGCGCGGCGTTCAGCTCGCGCATCATCTTCTTCTCGGCTTTTTCCTGCTCGGCGGCAAAATCAGCGGTGCGGTTTTTAAAGTCAAGCAGCCAGGCCAGCGCCTCCGTCTTTTTCTTTTGGGAAGCATACGCAATCATCTCGTCACGCTTTTTCGGTGCATTTAACCAGCCCTCGCGCTCAACGATTGCCATAGCCTCGAGGACATTGTCATCGATCAGCCCGCGTATCATCTGATACTTGTTCATCTTATCCTGCCTGAAATGAGCCAGAAAATAGTCAAATACCTTGATATCACGGAAACGGTTCCTTGTGATATCAAACATCTTTTCTGTGTAATAAAAAGGCTTTCCACCAAGCTCCGAAGCAAGCAGCTGCATGACTTCCAGGTAATCCTCATCAGCGAGCTTTCCTGTCATGGCGCCATACTCATACCAGTAGCCGTCGGTGGCAGCACCACCCTCCGTAATCGCCTGAACACGCCTCTGCGAGAGCGTGACACCACGCTTTTTGAGCGCCTCATAGATGATAGTATCCCTGGCATAGGTCGCATAGAAAAGCATCTCCTCAGGTTGAAACGACAGCTTTTCTCTCTGCTGCATCAGATAGTCCAGCACGCGCACCCGCTCATCATCCGCCAGAAACGGCAGCGGCTTCCCCGCGTCTCTTTTTGCGTTCTGTGTAAATTTCATTCCCTTCGTACTGCAGGCACCCTTTAGTCCGCCGCGGAAAATCTTCAGCAGATACAGCGAATAATTGGTGCGGTAGTTCGCATATTTCTGACCGATATAACAGCGGTATCTTGTCTCTATTTCCGGCGTCGAGGGAAAGTCAAAGCTGATTCCTTTTTCAACCAATGCCCTCGCCACGTCAAGCCCCCGGAACCGGCAGGCAAGCCCCAGTGCCGGCGCGGACATTTCCACATCGCCGAGTTCGTCATACACATTCAAAAGCTCCTCCACAGAGCAGTTGATCACCGCCTGCTGCAGCCGGGCTGCTTTTTCCTCCTGTGTCAGTTCCATCTTTATTCCTCCCCTCTGCAAAATGATTCCTAGAGCGTGTTTGAAAAATGCTTTCCGTCAGATGTGCGTCACAATTTGTGGGAGATTTGTGCCAAATGAAGGGCGCATAGCGGGCTATGTAACCTGAATTTGGCGCAAATATCGCGCAAAGTGGTGAATACGACGCGTAC
>CAMWXA010000427.1 GCA_947178035.1 uncultured Lachnospiraceae bacterium
TCCGGCCTTTGTTTCAGGATCGTCTCAAAATACGCCTTCGCCCCAGCCGCATCCATTTCCCTGAAAAAATCTGCCATCTTCTCCGTGACTTCCTTCGTCTCCTTTTTCTCTCCGATCATCGCAACCCTGCACTCGAACGCTTTGTATCCATTTGCCGTCACCCACACATACAACAAAAACTCGGAGATAAATCCAAACACACGCTTGTGATAATCGTCCTCAAAAGTCAGATCAATGCGCCTCTGCAGCTCAAAAAAGATTGTGAATAGCCACTCACAGTACGCATCGTACAGCTTTTTCCCCGCCACCATGATATTGCCAAAATACGTTTTATTCTGATGTACCAGACTGACAAATGTGTCATAATATTCCGGATAAAACTCCTCGATGATGCGCCCTGTCTCGTCCAGTGTGCCAACCTTGTGGTGTGCGCCAAATCCGTTTCTGTATGAGCCCGGAAGCACAAGCTGCTTTGTCGTGATGATATCATATTCTTCTAAAATCCGTTCATACTCCGCCTCAGAGAATGCATACCCCTCCTCGCTTGTGAGAAACCGGCGATAATGACAGACGCCCACATAGTCCGCATCAAAATAATTTTTCCACACCCAGTAGACACCGGAGAGCTCCGCGTAATAGCAGTTCAAATCTGAGATATTGTCACCTGTGTCATCTCCTGTATACCCAAAGTCCTCCTTTGCATTTTTATGCCCGACATGCAGCGGTATATACATCGGGTCATTGGGAACTTCAAACCGCTTGTGCGTCATCGCAAAAATCTTTACAGCCATCTCTGCTGCCTCCTCCTCTTCCATCAATCATAGATCATATATGATACCGGGGGCTCATATACATTATATTATAGTATTATACATGCAGCTCCGCTCTGTCCATTATACACTTTTTTAAAGCCTTTGAATATTATTTCATTGCATAAAAGGAGGATTTTCATGAGTTTTCTCAATAAGGTAGGAACATCGATTTCCGACAAAAGCAAAAGCGCTGTCAAAAAGGCAAGGGAAATGACAGAAATATCAAGCCTGCACAGCCAGATCAGCGCGCAGGAAGATATCGTCGACAGGCTGTGTCTTGAAATCGGGAAAAAAGTATATGAAAAACGGGAATCTTTTCCAGATTCAGAACTGGAAGAAAAGTACACCGCCGTGTCAAACGCATACGGGGAAATTGAGCGCTTAAAGACAGACATCATTCTGGTAAAAGGTGCGAAGCGCTGTCCGCACTGCGGAATCGAGGTCTCTCTGGATTTTACCTTCTGTCCGGAGTGCGGCACCGCCGTCCCGGAGCCACAGCCCCGGCCAGCGGTTGAGAATATTGTTATCCGCCCCGGCGATATTGTCTATTATCAGAATGACTCTGCGGAATAATAAATATAAAAACAGTCTCACCCATAAGGGGTGAGACTGTTTTTATATTTTATCTATTTCCTGCAAACTGGCATTTCCCATACCTGATGATCTGTGTGCAGCAGCATATGCGCCTTGTGGGACAGCGGTTTTTCCAGAAACTCGTCATAGAGTCTCTGCACTGCCTTATTTTCATGGGAAAATCTGACAGGCGCTGTCTCGTCCAGGATTCTCAAATTCTCACTCCGCTCCGCCGCAAGCTCGCACCCATCCTTGATCGGCTGTCCGCCGCCGCCGACACAGCCGCCCGGGCACGCCATGACCTCCACAAAATCATAGTGGACTTCGCCGCGCCCGAGCGCTTCGATCAGCTCCCTTGTGTTGGCAAGACCGTTGACAACTGCAGTTCTGACGGCAATGTCATTGATATGGATCTCTGCTTCCTTCCATTTGGGCTGCTCCCTTGTGCTTCTGACTTCCCCAAAAGCATCCGCATTCGGATTCTCACCGGTAATCAGATAATACGCCGAGCGCAGTGCAGCCTCCATGACGCCGCCTGTCGTTCCGAAAATCACGCCGGCGCCTGTCCCGTCCGCCATGGGATCATCACATGGAATATCCTGGAGCGTGTGCGGATCGATGTGCGCCATGCGGATCATGCGCGTCAGCTCCCTCGTCGTGAGCACCACATCCACATCATGGCCTGCGTACTCCTCATAAAAGAGCTCCATATTGCACTCACCCTTTTTCGCCACACACGGCATGACGGACACCGTCACCATATCCTCGGGCGCAACGCCGATTTTCTTTGCAAAATACGTCTTCATCACCGCACCGAACATCTGTTGGGGTGATTTTGCAGTGGATAATCTGGACACCAGATGCGGGTACTGCGATTTCACAAAACGCACCCATCCCGGACAGCACGATGTAAACATCGGCATCTGCTTCGTGTCTCCCTTCTGGAAGCGCTCCACAAACTCATTGCCTTCCTCCATAATCGTGAGATCCGCGGAAAACACAGTATCAAACACATAGTCAAACCCGATTTTTTTCAGCGCGTCAGCGATTTTCCCCATCGTGGCTTCCCCGCTGGAAAGCCCGAACACTTCGCCCCACGCGGCGCGGACTGCGGGCGCTACCTGCACGACCGTAACTTTTTTCTTGTTTTCAATCGCCCACCATGCCTTCTCTGTGTCGTCGCGCTCCCTGAGCGCACCTACCGGACAGTGCGTAATACATTGTCCGCACAGCGCACAGTCGGACTCCTCGATTTTCCTGTTTCCCGACACATATACCCCTGTGCGTGAACCCGTTCCTTCCACATCCCATATATTGACACCCTGTACTTTGTCGCAGACAGAGATGCAGCGCATACACTTGATACACTTGTCATTGTCGCGTATCAGCGGAAAGTTCCTGTTCCAGGGAAGCGGTGTCAGCTCCTTCTCGTATGGAACATCGAGAATATTCAAATCCCTTGTGATCGTCTGCAGGGAACAATTCCTGTTTCTGGCGCAGGTCACACAGTTGCTGTTGTGCTGCGAGAGGATCATCTCCACTGTCTTTTTGCGGTTTCTGCGGACTTTCGGGCTGTTGGTATAGATGATCATCCCCTCCTCCGCCTTGTTGTTGCAGGAAGTGACAAGATTGTCCTTGCACTCAATCTACACAACACACCCACGGCAGGCACCGATTTCATTGATATCCTTTAGAAAGCACAGCTTCGGAATGGGAATCCCGGCGATATTTGCCGCATCCATAATGGTGCTTCCGTCTGGTACTTCGATTGCTTTCTGGTCAATTTTAAGCTTTACCATACTGTCTTTCGTCCTCCTTTGAATATTCCATATCCGAAATGGTCACAGCGAAGACACCTTGAAGCCTCCTGCTGACACTCTGCTTCCGACATCGGAAGTTCCACACCGTCAAAATCGCACACTCTCTGACACGCTTCACGCTCAGTCATGTTGACACGGCCGCAGGGATTTCTGTCCGACATGTTGGGCAGCGGCACATCCACATCACTCTGTATCACGTGATGGAATCCTAAGTACTCGTCAATATTAGCCGCAACCACCTTCGCCGCACCGATCGCCTTGATCACCGTCGCCGGTCCCGTCGCACAGTCGCCGCCCGCAAACACACCGGGAAGCAGATCAAACCCGCCGTGACGCCCTGCCTGAATCACACCTCTGTTGACTGGAACGCCCGCGTCCGCAAAATGCTGTGACTCGATATCCTGCCCGATTGCCACGATCACCGTCGTGCATGGAATCAGAATATCCGACTCAACGGAAAACCACACACTAGCACGTACGATATTAAACAAAATGAAAATATGAGATATCACACACACACCCAACGTGATGTATTAATTGTATATATCCTAACAGGTTTCGTTGTAATATTTATACA
>CAMWXA010000428.1 GCA_947178035.1 uncultured Lachnospiraceae bacterium
ACAGAGAAATGTATTATACATAGCAGCTACAACAATATCTGTCTATTGGCTGGGGTGTAGGATTGAGGTATTGCACGAAAAACAGAACATTTATCTCAAAGAACATAAGGAGACCTTAAATAAAGAAGAGAAAAAGCGGTATAAAAGCAGCATAAAGCAGAAGCAGTGGAAAATTTTGCTGTTGGGATTGTTTGTTAACTTAGGCATTTTGAGCGTCGTAAAATACACGAACTTTACGATAGCAAATATCAATTCCGTGTTGAGATGGTTTGGCAGCGAAAGGAAATTGAACTTTTGGAACATTGTATTGCCAATGGGAATTTCCTTCTATACATTTCAGGCGGCTGGCTATCTGATTGATGTCTATCGAGGCACATGCAGAGCGGAAAAAAATCTGTTTCGCTTTGCACTGTTTGTCTCCTTTTTTCCACAGTTGGTACAGGGACCGATCAGCAGGTTCCACGACTTGTCCCAGACGATGTATGCAGAACACAGTTTCGACAGCAGGACTGTGTGCTATGGATTGCAGCGGATATTGTGGGGATTTTTTAAGAAGCTCGTCATAGCGGATCGCATCCTGATTGGCGTGAATGCGATTATCAAGACTCCGGAGGTATACAGCGGGGCGTATGTCTTTGTCGGAATGATGTTTTATGCGCTGGAACTGTATGCGGATTTTACAGGAGGAATTGACATTACCATTGGTATCGCGGAGGCTATGGGGATTCAGGTGGCAGAAAATTTTAACCGTCCCTATTTTTCCAAATCGATTAAGGAATACTGGCGCAGGTGGCATATCACAATGGGGACATGGTTTACAGACTATATCTTTTATCCTGTTTCTGTCTGCCGTCCCATGTTGAAGTTCTCGAAATTTTCGAGAAAGCATTTTGGGGAAGTGGTGGGGAAAAGGATACCTGTCTACCTTTCTTCCTTTGCAGTCTGGCTTGCAACCGGGATCTGGCATGGCGCCAGCTGGAATTTTGTTGTATGGGGACTGGGGAACTGGGTTGTCATTATGATATCGCAGGAGCTAGAGCCATTGTACCGGATGTTTCATGGAAGATTTCATCTGGAAAACAATCGGGGGTTTCAGATGGTTCAGGTGTTGAGAACGATACTGCTCATGAGCTGCCTGAGAACGTTTGACTGCTATCGCAATGTGCCTCTGACGTTTCGAATGTTTGGAACGATGTTTACCAATTGGAACTGGCATATTTTGTGGGATGGATCGCTGCTGGACATTGGGCTGAATGCAGCGGACTATGTGATTCTGGCAGCGGGGATGTGCATCTTGATTTTGGTCAGTCTGGTGCAGCGGAAAGGAAAGGTCAGAGATCAGATTGCAGGCCAGTCGTATCCAGTACGGTTTGTAATCTGGTATGGAATGTTTTTGACAGTACTGCTTGTGGGAATCTATGGTATTGGGTATGATGCCAGTCAGTTTATTTATAATCAATTTTAGGAGTTGCCAATAAATAACTTGTGAACCTGGCGCAGGTGATTTCTGAGCAGATCCTTAGGAGCGAATATGAAGACAAAAAGATGGATCAGGATTATGACAACGGCGGCAATTGTTTGCGTCAGTCTGTTTTTGCTGCAAAGGCTGTTATGTCCCAAGTATATGACAGATGTCGTTGAGGGGCGGTTGATCGCAGAGTATTATGACGAGGAAAAAGACCATGATGTTATCTTTATAGGGGACTGTGAAGTATACGAAAATTTTTCTCCCAAGGTTTTGTGGGAGGATTATGGGATCAACAGTTATATTAGGGGGAGCGCGCAGCAGCTGATATGGCAGTCCTATTATCTGTTGGAGGATACGTTTCACTATGAGAAGCCCGAAGTTGTCATTTTTAACGTACTGGCTATGCAGTATGACGAGCCGCAAAGAGAGGCCTACAACAGAATGACGCTGGACGGAATGCGGTGGTCAGCTTCCAAGGTGAAGTCAATACAAGTTTCCATGACAGATAAGGAACAGTTTTTGGATTATGTGTTTCCGCTTTTGCGGTATCATTCCAGGTGGAGTGAGTTGTCGTTGGAAGATTTCGAATATATGTTTCACACCGAAAAGGTATCCCACAACGGATACTATATGCGGGTGGATGTAAAGCCGGTTGATACAATACCAGAGGGACGTGTTCTGGCGGATTATCAGTTTGGCAGCCAGGCCTATCTTTATCTGGAGAAAATAACCCGGCTCTGTCAGGAAAATGATGTGGAGCTGATACTGGTCAAGGCGCCTTCCTTATATCCTTATTGGTATGACGAGTGGGAGGAGCAGATGGAGGCATATGCTGAGGAGAATGGACTGCAGTACATTAATTTTCTTGAGTTGATCGACGAGACAGGAATTGATTTTTCACAGGATACCTATGATGGCGGATTGCACTTGAATCTGTCAGGTGCAGAAAAAATTACAGCGTATTTAGGAAAATTTTTATCAGAGGAGACAGGGCTTGCCGACAGAAGAGGGGAGGAGGCACTCGCGGCGCAGTGGGAGAAGAAAATCGCAGCCTATGAAGCAGAAAAAAATAGGCAGTACAAACAAAATGAAACAAATAAGACAGAGGGGTTGGAAAGAGAATGAAAGGAAGATTAGCAGTAATAGGGGTTGGTTTGGCTGTGTTGTTGGCGGGGTGTGGAAACAGCACCAATGTCATCGAAGGGGAGGTAAAGACAATTTCAACAGCAGCAGGGGAAGATTCCCCACAGACCGGAGAAGAAAAGCAGCAGGAGCAGAAGACGAAAGCAGAAAAGAAAGAGGAGAAAGGGTATGTGTTTTGCTACAATGACACAGTCATTGAGATCGATGCATCATCCGCGTCTGTGATCGAACAGTTAGGCGAGGCAAATTCTTATTTTGAAGCGCCGAGCTGTGCATTTGAGGGCATTGACAAAATGTACACATACAATGGTTTTGAGGTGGATACCTATCCTCTGGAGGATGGAGACCATATATCAGCGGTTATTTTCAAGGATGATACCGTTGCGACGGCGGAAGGCGTTGGAATTGGCGATTCTGTAGATAAAGTGATCGAGACCTATGGTGAAGATGCAGTGGACGAAAGTGGAATGATGGTGTATGATAAGGATGGAATGCGGCTCTGCTTTATTGTCGAGGGGGAGCGCGTGATCTCTGTGGAGTACCGCTCAACGGTGTTGGATGCGTAGGGGCACGGAGATATCATGAATAAAAATGCAGTTTTTAGATGATTTTTAGAGATTGATACGATATAATATTACCAGGGCTATTGACATTGAATTTATAAAATTTTTATAATTACAGATGCAACATTTTTCAAGTTCAATACGTCTAATATATATAAGGAACTTGTATTTTGAGTCGGAAGCGGTAGGAGACTGTCACAATTGATTTCATGGCAGTTTCTGCAGGAAGGTGTTTTTAGGAGCAGTAGATAAAAGGTAATTGTGATAGGAGAAGTACTTATGGGGGATCAGGCACGACAGGAGCTGGAGCTGTGGCAAGTGGTAAGCTCGTCTGGGAATGCGCAGACCAGACAGGCCAAATCAAGGAGGGCCGGCATGCAGACCAGATCGGATATGCAGAGAAGGGGAAATGCATCAGGTCACAGCAGGGCGGGAACAGGAAATGTGAGAGCGGCGGGCACAGCCAGGTCAGGGAACAAAAGACCAGTCAGGCCAGAAAATGTGAGGTCAGCAGGTACAGTCCGATCAGAATATACAAGGTCAACAGGTGGCGTCATCAGGACGGAATATGCAAGGTCAACAGGTGGCGT
>CAMWXA010000429.1 GCA_947178035.1 uncultured Lachnospiraceae bacterium
GTTATAATCAATGAGCGGTCTGTTCAGAGACTGTAATAGGCAGACAGGTGAGAAGCCGGAGCATATTTTTCGTTTTTGAGCAGGCAAGCAGGGTGGAACCGCGTTGATACGTCCCATGCATTACTGGAATTGTAGTGCGTGGGATTTTTTTGTACGCGGATACTTTGTGTCGTGTCACATGGAGTTGTGAGGACGCGGAATCGCTGCGGATTCGTGGTCACTATTCAGGGCTTGGGAGCCGCTCATAGTAACGATTCGTTTTAAATATCAAAAAGCAAAGGAGAATATTATGATGGAAGAAATCAAAACAAATTACAAAGCGTACCTGCTGCCGGCGCTATGCCTTGTGGTGGGAATCCTGATCGGTTTTCTGCTGTCACCTGTAAAAAGCGGAAAAATATGCCTGCTGAGCCACAACACAATCGGATCCAAGAACGGATGCGGAAACAAAGCAGATGACATGATGGTTGCGGCGCGCAAGGAAGTGTGAAGAGATTTTCTAAACGGCCCCAAGACGCCCGCTAAGAAAATTCGCACTGAAGAATCGCAAGGCCAGCGATTCTTCGCGGATTGTTAGTGCCGCAGGTTATTTTCAAACGATTAACTGGTATGCGTGCCGGAGCACGCAAGGAGGTATAAAAATGAAGATTACATTAAAAGACGGCTCTGTAAAGGAGTACAGTGAAGCAAAATCAATCATTGATATCGCGAAGGATATCAGCGAAGGACTCGCGCGCGTGGCGTGTGCAGGCGAGATTGACGGAGAGATGGCAGACTTAAGGACCGTGATTGATAAGGACTGTGAACTCAACATTATCACAGCGACAGATCCCAAAGCGCTCTATGTGATCAGGCATACAGCATCGCATGTGCTTGCGGAAGCAGTAAAGCGCCTGTTTCCCAATGCCAGGGTGACGATCGGGCCGGCGATCGATGACGGCTTTTATTACGATTTTGACGCAGAGCCGTTTTCGAGAGAAGATCTGGATAAAATTGAGGCAGAGATGAAGAAGATCATCAAGGAAGGCCATGAGATTACGCGTTTTTCGCTTCCAAGGGCAGAGGCGATCAAGTTTATGGAAGAGAAAGGTGAGCCGTTTAAGGTGGAGCTGATACAGGATCTGCCGGAGGATGCCGAGATCAGTTTCTATGATCAGGGCGGTTTTGTAGATTTGTGTGCAGGCCCGCATCTGATGAGCACAAAGGGTGTCAAGGCGTTTAAGCTGACGTCCTCATCTATGGCATACTGGAGAGGCGACTCCAACAAGGCGCGTCTGCAGCGCATCTATGGTACAGCCTACAACAAAAAAGAAGAGCTGGCAGAGCATCTGGAGCGCATGGAGGACGCGAAGCGCCGCGACCACAATAAGCTTGGCCGCGAGATGGATCTGTTCACGACGGTAGATGTGATTGGACAGGGACTTCCGCTGTTTACACCAAAGGGAACGAAAATGATCATGAAGCTCCAGAGATGGATTGAAGATCTGGAGGACAATGAGTGGGGATACATGCGGACGAGAACACCGCTGATGGCAAAATCCGATCTTTACAAGATTTCGGGACACTGGGATCATTACAAGGAAGGGATGTTTGTATTCGGGGATGAGGAGAAGGATAAGGAAGTGTTTGCGCTCCGGCCGATGACCTGTCCGTTCCAGTATTATGTATATAAAAATTCACAGAAGTCCTACCGCGACCTTCCATGCAGATACAGCGAGACTTCCACATTGTTCAGAAATGAGGACTCCGGCGAGATGCACGGACTGACCAGAGTGCGCCAGTTTACGATCTCAGAGGGACATCTGATCGTCAGACCAGACCAGATGGTGGAGGAGTTCAAGGGCTGTCTTGCGCTGGCAAAATATTGTCTGGAGACGCTCGGCGTAAACGGAGATGTGACTTATCATCTGTCCAAGTGGGACCCTGAAAATAAAGAAAAATATATCGGTGAGCCGCAGGTCTGGGATGAGACTGAGCAGCATATCAGGGAGATTTTGACAGAGCTGGAGATTCCGTTTGTGGAGGATGTCGGAGAGGCGGCGTTCTATGGACCGAAGGTAGATATCAACGCAAAGAATGTGTACGGCAAAGAAGACACAATGATTACCATTCAGTGGGATGCGCTGCTGGCGGAGCAGTTTGACATGTACTATATTGACCAGAACGGTGAAAAAGTCCGCCCTTATATCATTCACAGGACGTCCATGGGCTGCTATGAGCGCACGCTTGCATGGCTGATTGAAAAGTATGCAGGGAAGTTTCCGACATGGCTCTGCGCGGAGCAGGTGCGTGTGCTTCCGATTTCTGACAAATATGAGGACTATGCGCAGAGCGTGTGCAAGAAGCTGAAAAAAGCCGGAATCGACGCCACTGTCGACAGCCGTTCAGAAAAAATTGGTTTTAAGATTCGCGAGGCAAGACTGGATAAACTTCCGTACATGCTTGTCGTAGGGCAGCAGGAAGAAGCGGACCATACAGTATCTGTCAGAAGCCGTTTTGCAGGCGACGAAGGCGCGAAACCGCTGGAAACCTTTATTGCGGACATCACAGAGGAAATCAGAAACAAGACAATCCGCGAGGAACTTCCAGCAGAGGAAAGTAAATAGCGCAATCAGAATGAATGGAGGGCATCATATGGAACAGAAACTATCCAGGGAAGAACTTGTTGATTTGGTGGAAACAATTATGAGTGTACATGATAAAAAGACGGGGAGACTGCTGTCAGAAGAAGAACATTGTGCACTGGTAGTGAAATTTAAGAAAGGAATTAACCATCCAGGAGGAAGTGATTTAATCTATTACCCGGAATTAGTCGGTTTGCCGGATGAGCCAACTGTTGATGAAATTGTTGACCTGGCAATGAAAGGTGTTTCTCCGAAATAAAGTAAATAATGAAAATAAGAATAACACAGGTTGAAGTCAGGCATACTAAGAATGAGTTTATTTTATAAAAAACTCAATACTGCTGTGAAATATGTGATATAAAAACAGTATCAGCCTTGTCGATAATGAGATCGGCAGGGCTGATGCGGAATTTTGAATGGAGGAATGACTATGTCTGAATTAACCTGTGGAGTATGCAATTGTACCTACAACAAAGATCACTGCTGCTGCAAAGGCGATATCATGGTAGGGGGAAAACATTCCTGTGACTGTGATGACACCTGCTGCGAGAGCTTTCACAAGAGAAGCGGAGACAGCTTTACGAGCGCAGTATCACACCCAAGCCAGCATATCAGCATCGACTGCGAGGCGGTGAAGTGTGTCTATAATACAAATTACCGCTGCAATGCAGAGCATGTCGATATCAAGGGGAACCACGCAGGCACAAGCGGTGAGACGCTCTGCGCGACTTTCCGCGAGAAATAATTGTGGAAATCATAAAAAAATAGTTGACAGGAGATGGATACTGTGATAAAGTATTGATGTTTGAGGTGACTCAGACAATTACAGGAAAGCAGAGTATCCACTCTCACCCTATGGCAATCGGGCTTATAGGTGTCAATGATTTGATTTTATTCTATAGTGTATATATCGTGCATATATTGAATAAAGATGAGATATGAAGTGGATAATCCTGCGGTTATCCACTTTTTATATTTTCTTATGATTTAATTTATGGAGGTGTAAGGTTATTAGCGATTTAATGATTAACGAACAAATTAGGGACAGAGAGGTGCGCGTGATCGGTGAGGATGGAGAACAGCTACCTCTCATGTCACCCAGAGAAGCCATGAGACTGGCGGACGAGGCACGAGT
>CAMWXA010000430.1 GCA_947178035.1 uncultured Lachnospiraceae bacterium
GTTCGCACACCGTTTGCGACTAATAAATGTACGGCTTGAAAATATTGCTCGCTTACCGGAAGCGTCTAACAAATGTCCGGCTTGAAAATTCCAGCCTTATCGCTTAGGTGATAAGGCTATTTTTACGGAGATAACATTATGGATTACCAAGAAGGATACGTTTATCATATTAAAGACGAATATTTTATTAAAGCAAATGATCCGAACCTTATGCAAAATAAGGAAAATGGCAACTATCGCCCAACCTTCTACTGTATGCGTGATGAAAAAACTACTTTGCTTTGGCTAGTTCCTCTCAGCAGTCGTGTTGAAAAGTTTCAAGCAATTTATGATAAACAAATAGAAAAATATGGGAACTGCCTAACTATTGTTATGGGAGAATATGACGGAAAGCAGGCTGCATTTCTTTTACAGAATATGTTTCCTATTACGGAAAAATATCTTGACCATATACATACCCGTAATAATAACCCTGTTCCTGTTAAATACTCCATACAAACTGAGATAAGCACAAAAATGAAGCGCATACTACAACTCCATGCACGTGGAAAAAAGATTGTTTTCCCTGATATTTCAAGGCTTGAAAGCCTAATGTTAAAAGAAGCCACATCTGCTCAATAACCGCAGATATGGCTTCAAATTTTTATATTTTCCACTTTTGCCACAGCCGTTTCTGCCCTTCCTGTGGTAATAAATATGCCATGGAAAGAACTACCCAGATGTCCTTCAAACTCATTGACGTCCAGCACAGACACTGTGTCTTTACTATTGATGAGCACCTGCGGCACTTTTTTCTCGAAGACCGCAGGCTTCTTAACTGTCTCTTCCATGCCGTCAACAGTGTCATCCTGTACATGTTCAATAAACTTAACAAATCCATGAACTACACTCCGGGGTTTATTTTAATCCTCCACACTTTTGGCAGGGACTTAAAATGGAATCCCCATATACACTGCCTTTTATCCGAAGGCGGACTCAGTGACTCCGGGTTTTGGAAAAATGTAAGGCATTTCAATTACAATAAAAACAAAGGAGCAGCAGTCTTATGAACCCATCAACAGAGAAACTACGCAAAAAATATATTGATAACCCACCAGAAGGAATGACTTCAGAGGACATCCGCTCCATGAGCGGTGAAGCCCTGCTGGATATGGATTATTTTCTCAACAAAGATGAATTTGATGACGATTTCGGTGAAGAAGGATTTTATATCTTCTAAACTATGCCTGATCGTCTTATCGTGTTGTCTTTTTACGCCATCATGCAAATATTTGCATTCAGAATATTTGTTCTTATATCTTCTCTAAAATCGCAATTTCCTATAAAGAGAAAAAGAGAGGACCTCCTCTCTCTTTCTCCACAACAACCTACTGATAAAATCGGTCAAGATTCCTGACAAACGCCTTGGGCGGTCTGTGGCCCCCGTTTTGCGCCAACTCGTCTGTCTCGATCACATACTCTGCAATCTTCCGGCGGAAATTGGGCTTGATCAGCTCCTGCCCTGATATCAGCTCCACCGCCTCCTGCAGATCTGTCAGGGTAAAACGCTCCGGCATAAAGTCAAACGCAATCCGTATATCACTCCCCAGCATCCGCCGAAGCTGGTAAAAGATGCTGGTGATAATTTTGGCATGATCAAACGCAATCCCCTGCGAGTCCACGATATCGTATGTGACAATCTCATGATAATCGCGGTATTCCATGTGTTCCCTGATCACTGCCCGAAGCCTGACAGCCGTATCTTCGTCCGCTGCCCCGCTGTCCTGCAGAAGCAGCTCATAGTCATTGTCGCAGGTGACGACATTGTCCTGCCCCTGCTTTTTGTCTGCTATTTTTCGCACAGTGATATCAAACCACCTCGCCTCGCTGGCATCACCGCTCGCTTCGAGATGGCCGTTTGCCAGATCGTCCTCATTCAGCACCGCGATAAAGGATTGCGAGATAATCCATCCTCTGGGGTCACGCCCGCTGTCGCTGAAAACGCCGCACAGCTGGAGATAAGCCTTGTCCGTCCCGGTCTCCTCCTTTAACTCGCGCCTTGCGGTCTCCTGTATGGTTTCCCCTTTCTGCATAAAGCCGCCCGGGAGCGCCCACTCCCCCTGAAAGGGATGCTCTGCGCGCCTGATCAGCAGCAGCCGGAGCGTCTTGGTGGGAAGCCTGCGGTAATCCGCCCCCTCCGCCGTCTTCCTTCCGATGGAAAACACTGCAATATCTGCCGCAATGGACGGACGGTCATACTGGTTCATGTCGTATGCTTCCAAAAAATCCTGGGTCTTTGTTGTCTGATTTTCTTTTGTCTGACTCATTTTATCTCCTCATTCCAATGTGGTCTATTTGTCAAATTATTTTGTCCACTCCTCTATCGCACAAGTATGCTTTTTGCCTGTGCTGTTCTTATCATAATTGACACCGACAAGCAGCATTCTGCCAGAATAATCTTTGAGGCACTCCATGTACTTTCTGTCATAAATCTGGGCAATGGCTGCATCGACAGATTTGTCGTACTTCAATTCCACGATAATCGCTGGTAAGACAGCTTTCTGCCTCGGCACAAACGCCACATCTGCATAGCCTGTACCGGCTGGCAGTTCCCGGTAGATCGCATAGTCTTTTCTCGCTGTATAATACGCAAGCGAGATTACACAGGAAATAGCATTTTCATCATTGTACTGCAATATTGATGTATTGTCAGCATGGACCTCTTCGAGAATTTCCGCCACTCTGCCTGCATCCATTGCAAGTGTCGCCTGCAGCAGCTCTTTCGAAGAATTGATGGCATTCATCACATGCTCCCAGCCACCGTCTTTGATCGACTTCACATATTCCACCGCCACCTCATCATTTGGAATCCTTGCTTTCTTCGTCTCAAAATCATATGTAAGGTAGCCCAGATAAATCAATAGGGTTAAAACATCATGTGCCGATTGGAAGGTAGTCATATCATTCTGGAAAGAGGTCGTATCAACGCAGACCTCTTCCCCGGATATCATCCGTATGACACTGTCACGCAGTCCACCCATATTCATACAGATGTACCCTTTGAGTGCGTCATACGTCTCTGTAAAATTCCAATAACTGTCAAACCGTTTCCGCAGCATCGCACTGACAACTGACTTGGGCAACATACGTTTTATCCTTTAAAAGTTTTCTCAGGAAATCAAGGTATCTTGCCTGCTGCTCCAATACGCTCCCTTTGATTCGCATCACACAGTCCCACTTATCAATCAGAACAATGAACTGTGTGCCCCGTTTTTGCATATATTTTCTGCAGTGCAGCACTCAATACCATATCCGGACTTCTCAGATATACCGCATACTCCTCATACAGTTCTTCCATGATTTCTGCCTTCAGATAATCGAGCATTTTATCTATTCTGTCCCGGTCAACAAAATCCACCATATTGACATAAATCACATTATACTTATTCAGGTGCTCCGCATAGCTGTGTTTTTCTGCTATTTTAAAAGACTCAAACAAAGCGCCCGATTCGCATCCATTTCCATAGTATGCAGCCAGCATTTTCAGCGTCATCGACTTTCCAAAACGACGCGGACGGCTGACACAGATAAATTTCTGTTCTGTGTTCAGGCATTCATTTGTATACGATATCAATTCTGTTTTGTCTACATATATTTTAGAGTTGACCGACTCCTTAAATCCCTGATTCCCTGGATTCAGATAATTTCCCATTGATGCCTCCGCTCTCTTACTCCACAAACTCCTCCGGCTCAATCTCCGCGGGCAGCCTTAAATCCC
>CAMWXA010000431.1 GCA_947178035.1 uncultured Lachnospiraceae bacterium
ATTAATTGTCCTCTTCCTTCACTGCATTGCCAAACTCGTTCTTGATGTTCTCGGCCGCCTCTGCCGCACTGTCCATCGCCTTGTTGAGGTCGATGTCAACGCTTCTCACATCAGGCCCTGCAAACTGGTATCTCATATTAAAGAACAGTCCGACCACCAGCAGCGGAACCACCACCCAGAATGCGAAGAGCAGAAATACGACCAGCAGCGTAATCGGTATCCGGAAAATCTCATTGTTGTCGCGCTCCACACAGAAGCTGTTGTTGTTGCCCTTCTCAAGAATCTTCTGGCACCAGTGTCCGAAGCGTCTGAGATTGTCGGAAAAGCTGGACTTGCATTCCTTGTCGTCCAACTCGATCTTCACCTTCTCGGTCTGCGTCGTGTAGCTGGAGTGCTCCGGTCCATGTACCTTGCCGCTCTGCTCTAAGTAAATCATAGCATCAAGGATATCCCAATTGCTGTTTTCCAGTGCCTGCTTTGCCTCCTCATAAGTTACGTTTGCGTGCTCCCTTAATTTTTCTACCTTTTCAAAATTATCCATTTCTTTTCTCTCCTTCTTGATTGTTTGAAATCTTAAATTTACTTCATAAAAGAACACTCAATTTGCACTCTTTTATTTCCGGTGTGAAACTTTGCTTCACACCCCTCAGCTGATGATCCTATCTTAAACAATCAAAATTAATCAAAAATGTTGATAAGATTAAAAACAGATTAAAGTTCCTCCCAACATAACTTCCTGTATTTTTCGATACGGTTCTCTATATCGATACCATCCCCGTTTTGTTTAATGTCAATACGTTCCTCCACGATCTCCACAGTCTGCTCCGATTTTTCATCGTACCAGTATGTGACAAAAGCATCGTTTTCACAAACTGTCCAGGAACCGTCATCCCAGTACAGACTCATTCCCTGGTCTTCCGGATCTAAACTGCCATCCTGATCTACTTCTTTCAAAAATGGCTGGTACGTCTTCGCAGATGGATAGCGCTCCGACCACATAACCGCCATTTCATACGGCTTATTTTCAAAATCCCACCAGCGGCATTTCCCATATCTTCCCGGACGAAACTTGTCATATTTTACATAGTAATACCGCCAGTCGTAAAGATTTTTGCGCTCACACTCCGCGATATAATCTTCTACAATCTGCCAAAGTATCCCATCTGTAAACTGATCATATTCTGATAACAACTGCACAAGATATTTCTTCGTATTCTCAAATCCCTCCGCATTCCTGCTCCTATGAAACAGATTTCTCCAGGCCATGCCTCTTCCCATGGCGGAACCAGTCTGGTATCTCCAGTCATTATCCTTTTGAAGATAATTTCCTGTAACAAGCAGGGCACAATCAACCGCATCATAATCACACTCGAACAGTGACTCAAATTTTGAAAAACAGTCTGTGTTTTCCAAGCCTATGACCCCAATCTGCCCATACAAAAGACTGTGATCTTCCAATGCGAACAAAAGCTCCGCCATGTCTGGATTGTTCGAAGTCCAGTTCAGTTTTTCTGTTTCTTCACTAAGCTGAATCACATTAAAATTTCTTTCAAGTTTTGTATCTATCTTTCCCTGCAGGATAATTGTATCAACCTGCTTCAAAATCATGGGCATACGATTACCGCCAACACGATTCTCGCTATCGCTGATCTCATAGTCAGAATTTTGCACCAGATTGTTTACAATGCGTATTCTGCGGACAAAATCCGTGTACAAAACCTCATCTGTATGAAGCAAATATGTGACAACAGCATACAAAAGCACTACCCGGCCAAGCGAAAAAGCACGATTACCGTTCCCGCCGATCTCTCCATAATTACACAGACAGTCCTCGAAAATATCTATCTCGTACCGGTTATCCCATCGGATTTTCCCTTGTTCATGTTCGTGTGAAATAAAAGACACAAAAAAGTCATGCAGCGAATCATAATCTTCCAAACCACACCAGCAGCCAAAATAATCGGTTAATCGTTTCACATGGTTTTCCAGCTTCATGTTATCATGTGAAAAATATCGGCTTAGCAGACTAAACGTATCATTCTCTTTTCCTTGCGGTGTATCGCCTTCCTGATAGCAGATAATATCACACACAAACTGAAAATACCGCAGAAATTTGTCATCTGTGGTATGATTCTCTCCCCGGTATTCCCACAGCATATCTGTCCAATCCCTGTCAATCCTTCCGATCATATCTTCTGCCAGCTTATTATCCTTTTGCCGGAGTTCATTTTCCAACTCAGCCTTGAAATTCTCAAAAGTAGTCAAGGGCTTTCCGCGCGAGTTCATTTTTATATACAAATCATCCGTCAGTCCCATATCCTTAATCGGAAGGAAATAAAAAGTTATTGCACGGTCTTTCAGGCTTTCCCATATATGATCGATATCTGCAAATTTCTCATCTATGTCATCCAGCATAACGAGCATGGCGTGAATGGTCGGATCATTCAGCCAGTCAAGCGGAAACCATGACTGATCTTTAATCTCCTCCGACAGTTTTTTGTCAAATGCCGGCTGAAACGCTATCAGACGATGACAAAAATCCCTCGCACTATACCTGGTCGCATACGAAAAGTTATTCAGAAAATGATAATCTTTTTCTGCAGCCCCCTCCTTTTTTGCAGCATACCAGTGAAGAAGAAAAAGCGTAGTAAGTCTTTGCTGTCCATCTAACGGAGTCATTGTTCCCTTTGCATCGATATCCCCATAAATCAAATCAAGCGTAATCGGACTGTCTGATACCGCCTGTCTCAGTGCGTCCAAAAAACGACTCCTTACTTTTTCTACTTCAGCACTTTCTCTGCCCTGCGCATAGTCTCTCTGTACCATGGGAATAATGATTTTTTCTAAAGTAATCCCATCACCACTGTTTTTTTGACACTCTTCTCCTTCCGAATGAAACTCAGAACCAAAAATATCCATCAGCGTATGTAATGTCGTTGCCATATTATTCCCCTCCTTCAACCGAAATCGGCTCTTCCAGATAACCTTCCAGCTTGGCATTAATTGCCCGTATATAGGCAATTCTGTCCTGCTGTCCCCAAAAATGAACCTGATTGCCCTCTGACGGCGTATAATATTTCAAAAATACCATCTTCGTGCAGAACGGAATGTACAATCCCTTCTGGTCCATTTCGATAATCTTGTTTCGCTTTACATCAAAGGTGGAATTGCTCAGTGCAGCATTGTCACTGCTATTTAATAATGCCAGATTTCCAATCGAATGCAGGTATTCGCCGTTTCCCTGTACAGAAAGTCTTTCTATCACCTGTTTCTGAACCTTTTCGAACTCATGTTTCTTCAAATCCTTTTTTTCCAAAAGTTCCTCTATCTTCATCGCCAGTTCTGTCTGTTTACCCTCAATCGCTCTGAGAGACTGGACATGATCGGACAGCCACATTCTCCACTCTTCCTGCTTATTCATGCCCTCTGACTGCTGTGCGTGGATATGTTCCAGCGTCCATGAATCATTTGCCTTGAACCGGTCAAAAGGAAACCATTGTGACTGTTGTTCTATCCTTCTTACAGATTCAATGTTAAATAAAAGAAGAAGTCTGCTGATTTTTGCAGCGTCCCCATTTTCTTCATAGCTCAGTTCTGCGTAATTATCCTCAATCCGGATGCTTTCACGGATATAATCGTCCAAAATCTGACGAAATTCGCTCTTTTTCTTATCTCTGGATGCCCTGTAAATCTCACTTATGCTTTTTGCCCCCGAAGCAATCAGAAAGCCAACCTTATGATAAAATTCATGATC
>CAMWXA010000432.1 GCA_947178035.1 uncultured Lachnospiraceae bacterium
TACTGACACAGAGCAACAACATTCAGATGAAGCTGACGGTGGAGGAACTGGTGGCTTTCGGGCGTTTTCCCTATTCGGGAGGGCGGCTCACCAGTGAGGACAGAGCGATCATAGAGCGCGCCATAGCGTATATGGAGCTGGAGCCGTTCCGCGACCGGTTTATCGACGAACTGTCCGGCGGACAGAGACAGAGGGCTTATATCGCTATGGTCATTGCACAGGATACGGAGTATGTGCTGCTGGATGAACCTACCAATAATCTGGATATTTATCATGCGACGAATATGATGAAAATCGTGCGCAGACTCTGCGATGAGCTGAACAAGACGGTGATACTGGTGCTGCATGAAATTAACTATGCGGCATTCTATTCCGATTATATCTGCGCTTTTAAGAACGGAAAAATCATAAAATATGGGACAGTGCGGGAGGTGATGACAAAAGAAAACCTGTCCGAAATCTACGATGTGGATTTTGAGATTATGGAAATAGAGGGAAAGCCGCTGTCCATCTATTATTGACGCTCCGTTTAAAATAGAAAATAAAAGATAGAAGAACATATCAAATACAATCAATAGAATGAAGGAGTATTTATCATGAAAAAATTGAATTCGATTATACTGACTGCGGTTATGGTGTCTGCACTTACCGCGTGCGGCAGTGTTTCCAATAACAGCAGTGCCGCAAATAATGCTGTGGACGAAATTGTCAGCAGTTCTGGGAGTGAGACTTCCGAAAGTGAGACTTCTGAAAGTGAGATTTCCGGTAGCAGCAGCGAAGCCGAAAAACCGGAAACCATCACGGTAACATGTCTGAATGGAGCCGGCGAGACGGTGCAGGTTGAGGTTCCGTACGACCCGCAGCGCATTGCGGTTGTCGATATGGCTATGCTCGATATCATCGACAACCTGGGACTTGGAGATCGCGTGGTCGGTTCTTCCACGACAGCGCTTGACTATCTGCAGAGCTATGTGACGGACGATTCCATCGTAAATCTTGGCAGTATCAAGGAGGCAGACATGGAGGCGCTGATGGAGTGTGAGCCGGAAATCATCTTTATGGGCGGACGTATGTCTGACAGCTATGACGCATTTTGTGAGATTGCGCCGGTGATCCGTCTGACAGCAGACACGGAGCTGGGCGTTTTGGAGAGTACCCGCCAAAATGCGGGAACGATTGCTTCCATATTTGGCAAAGAGGATGAGGTGGACGCAAAGTTTGCGGACTTTGACGATCGCATCACGGCGCTGCGGGAAGTGGCTGCGGGCAAGACTGCGGTTGTCGGCATGTGCACCAGCGGCAGCTTTAATGTGGTAGGTGACAGCGGACGCTGTTCTGTCATTGGTGTTGAGGTTGGATTTGAAAATCTTTGCAATGACATCTCCTCATCTGGAAACAGCGGCGGACATGGCAGCAGTGACAGCACCGATAGCGAGAGCAGCGAAAAAGAAAGCGGAAGCAACAGCAGCAATCACGGAACGGAGTCATCCTTTGAACTGATCGTGTCTCTTGCGCCGGATTATATCTTTGTCATGGACCGCGATGCGGCAATCGGCACAAACGGTGCGCAGCTGGCGAAGGAAGTCATGGAAAATGAGCTTATCATGAATACAGACGCATACAAAAACGGCAATCTGGTAATCCTGGAGCATCCGGGAATCTGGTACACTGCGGAGGGCGGAATCACTTCCTTTGGAATTATGCTTTCAGATCTTGAGAGTGCATTGTCGATTGCAGAATAGTGCGTTTCGAGAGCGTGCTGGATGTTACAATTATTATTAGAAGCCCCTATTGCAAGGCAAAGAGTAACCTGCAACAGGGGCTTCTCTTTTGGTGGAAAGCGAAGGGCGTGAACAGTTCTGAGTGCTGAGCTGTGTGACGATAGAGAAAATTGAAACAAAAGTTGCGCGCGTTACCTTTTTGTGATATAGTTACACTGTTTATCAGGAGGTACAGTACATGAAAGCAGCAATCTATTTGGGACAGGAAAATGTAGCAGTCCGGGAACTGCCTGACCCTGTTTGCGGAGATGACGATGTCATTATCAAAAATATTTATTCCAGTATTTGTGGTACAGACGTGGCAGTCTACACAAAAGGGCCAAACACCGGACATCGCGTCACAGTAGGCGGGGAGTTTGGACATGAAACCGTTTCCCGCATTGTAGAAGTGGGTAAGAATGTCACGGAATTTAAGGTTGGTGAGCGCGTCTATCCCTATCCGCTCCACGCAAAGAACGATACCAGACGGGCAGGAACGATTGGCGGCTTCTCGGAATATATCCTTGTGCCGCAGGCAAAGCGCGGCCACTCGCTCTATGCTGTTCCGGAGGAAATTACGGACAGACTTGCATGTCTGATTGAGCCGTTTACAGTAGGATGCCGCGCTGCCCGCCGGGGACAGCCGCAGAAGGGCGAAAATGCTGTCGTGTTTGGCTGCGGGACGATTGGCCTCGCCGCAGCAGTGGCCTTGCAGTACTTTGGAATGGACAAGGTCATGCTCTGCGACGTATCGGATTTCCGCCTGAACATCGCAGCGCGTCTCGGATTTACGGTCTGCAATACAGAAAAGGAAAATTTCGTTGAGAGAGCAGCGGACTATTTTGGAACGGCGCCCTCCCTGACAGGCAAGGCACCGGACATCGACTGCTGGATTGATGCCGCCGGTGCGGAGAGCATTCTGGATACTTACATGCAGCAGGGCAAGATTATCAGCCGGTTTGTCGCAGTGGCGGTGAATAACAAACCGCGCCAGCTTGATCTGCTGCACATGACTTACGCACAGAAAAGCATCATTGGTTCCGGTGGATATTTTCCAGAGGATGTTCGCGACGTGATGTCGATGATGGCAAGTGGCAAGTGGGACCTGGAATCGATTATCACACAGGAGTATCCGCTGGAGAAAATCGCGGAAGCGATTCAGATGGCATCCGACCCGGACAACGCTTTTAATGTGACAATTCGGTTTTGATTTGGTATCGGATGTGATGCCCGTGGGTGTTTTAGTTTTCGCGGATGATCGACGGTCTCATAGTAGCAATAAAAAGTCTTGTACTATACTGGAATAGGCAATGCGATGTAACTCTTGACATTACATTTTGACAGATATAGAATAAAAGCTGGAAGGAGATGAAACGCTTATGCAGATTTCAAGCAGATTTACGATAGCCATTCACATGCTGGCGTGTATGGATGTATTTAAAGAGGAGTACAAGATTACCAGCGATTTTCTGGCTTCCAGCATCAATGTCAATCCAGTCATCATTCGGAAAATTTTGTCGCAGTTAAAGGATGCAGGATTAATTGAGGTGAAGCGGGGACCAGGCGGAGCGGTCATTGCAAAACCGCTCAATGAGATAACGTTTTTTGATGTATATCAGTCAGTAGACTGTATAGAGGAGAATACATTATTTCATTTCCATGAAAATCCGAACCCGGACTGTCCGGTTGGAAAAAACATCCATCGCGTACTGGATGATAAGCTGCTAAGGATTCAGGCGGCAATGGAACAGGAATTACGATCAATAACACTGGCTGACATGAATGCGGATTTGCAGAAATATCTTGGATAAATCGGTTTTTTTGTACGCGGATTGGTAAAAGGCAGAATTAAATTTATTAGGTACCTTGACAAATTGCACTTTCTGAACTATAATTAAGGTACCTAATAAAAAGGAGGACTGATTTATGACAGAAAATACGATTTGCCCTGGCTGCGGAAGGCACTGCAATCTGAGCGATCCGCACTGC
>CAMWXA010000433.1 GCA_947178035.1 uncultured Lachnospiraceae bacterium
TTTCTGGAATAGTGACACGAATGTCATATTTTTCATCAAGCCCCCGGTTGACAATCTCGCAGATCGATTCCCGGATCAATGCCGGAAGGAGCACCTTCTCCCGATGCCAGACGCCCATTCCGTATGTGAGCTTGTTGGAAGTATTCAGGTTGGTGACAAGCGTTTTGATGCGGATTGCCTGATGCTCTATCATCTGCGCTTTCCCGGCGGCACTTTGCTTCTCACTGCTTTCCACGCTGTCCCCGGCGGTATGTATAAGCTCCTCCGCATAGCCAAGCACCAGCGAAAGCGGCGTGCGGATATCGTGTGATACCCCCGCAATCCATGATGTTCTCTGCATCTCCCGCTTATGTGCATCGTGTTTTATGATCAGAAACGGTCCGATCAGCAGCACTATAATATTGATGAGAAAAAGAACCGGCAAAACAGAAAACAATGTATTCACAGTACTAATCTGAAAGGAAAGCGAATACTTCCAGACCGTCTGTCTGGGCAATCCTGCCACCAGAACGACATCGTCGATAATATACGTATAAACAGGGTAATCATTCAGATAATATCTTGTAAACTGTACAATATCCTTTATCATATAGTGCTCTGGAACATCATCCGGCAGCTGGTAGCTCCAAATCACATCCCCCGCATTATCCAATATAAAAGCAAATCCCTGAAATTCATCAATCCTGTCAAGTCCCTGTTGTGACATGCTGTACTTTGTTTCGCCTTGTTCTGTGACAGTCTCCACGACCTCCTCGGAAAGATACAGCGCTGTTAACAGTTTTGACAGCCCTGAATCTGTTTTCATGCCAAAATAAGTTATAACAATGAGATCCGCAACCAGCATCACAGCAGTCATCAGAATAGTTAAAAAAATGATTTTAGCAAAATTTTCCAATCTTCTCATACAATTTTATATCCCAATCCCCTGACCGTCAGCAGATGCTCCGGCTTTGACGGATTTTCCTCCAGTTTTTCCCGCAGATGTCTGATGTGTACCATAAGGGAATTTTCGTATCCATAGCTTCCGTCAGGCCACAGCGTATCACAGAGCACATTGATGGAAATGATTCTTCCCCTGTTTTCACACAGCTTTTTTAACAGGACATACTCCTTTGCAGTGAGCATTTCGTCCTCGCCGTCCACGCTGATCGTCCCTGCTCCCCAGTCAATCAGCGCTTTTCCAATCCTGTCCGTTCCCTTCTCGTCATCGATATGGTAAGTTCTCTTCAACACCGCCTTCACCCGCAGCAGCAGCTCCTCCGACAGAAAAGGCTTTGTGATATAATCGTCCGCGCCAAGTCCCAGACCGCGCAGCCTTGCCTGATCCTCGTCCCGCGCGGACAGGAAAATCACGGGCAGCCCACTGCCCTTTCTCTTCTTGATCTGCTCAAATAAGGTGAAGCCGTCCCCGTCCGGCAGCATCACGTCCAGCAGCGCGAGCTGGTATTCGTTTTCCCGCGTCATTTTTAACGCACTGCCGCAGTCCGCCGCCATATCCACATGCCGGTATCCTTCTTTTTTTAGCAGATTTCCCACCATATCTGAAAGTGCTGCTTCGTCATCCACCAGTAAGATTTTGCATTCATACAATGTCATTTTATCCCCTGCCTCCCAAAACGTGTCTCTCCATCTCACTTCGTATCCGGACTGCGCCCTATGCATCCATAACATTCCAGTTTCACATACCGCCTCATCCTGTCTGCTATGATTTCCGCCTGTTTCATTGTGGCATCACCAATCATCGTAAAACCTGTCACGCCGCTCCCCTGAAATACTTCAAATCCCCCTCTGACGCAGTCTGCCATCCCTGCCTCTTTCAATGTCATAAGTCCCTTGTATATCGATAAATCTTTCACTGGATATGTAAATTCTTTGATCTTCTTAAGCCCGCCTACAGCAGAAAGACCGTCTTCGTTTTGCGCCGTTTCCGTAAGGTAAAATTCGGTAAGATTTTTGAGGTCTGCAAGAAAATCCAGATTATCCATTTTATGGGAATCCAGATTGAGCTTTTTTAAATTTTTCATTTTTCCAATAAAGGCACCGTCATGTAATCCCATATTTATCATATTCAGTTCCCCGAGGCCTATAAATTCGCCCAAGTCTTCCAACACAACATCTGTTGCTGCACTCAGGGTAAGACTCTTTAATGATTTCAGACTGCTCAGTCCCGACAACCCGTCAGCACTCATCTGGACAATGATCAGTTTCTTTAACCCCGGTGACCCGGAAAGTGCGGACAGCGTCTCCTCCCCAAAAGTACAATTTCTCAGTACCAATTCTTTTAACTGTGGGGCTTTTGCAAGTTTTCCTATATGAATAAGCCTGACACCATTGATGTTTAATTCCTTTAAATTCTTCATATGCACAAACAGACTGCAGTCCACGTCTATTCGCTCTTTAGCGTACCCCAGATACATCTTCTTTTCCTTCTCGAGACAGCTTAGCAGAATGCCTGGTCTCTCGTAATGCCACTGCCAGTATCCCTCCGGCAGCGCAATCTCCACATCCTTCTCTGACGTCTCTGACAGCGCCAGCTCTTCCAGCTCATCAAAGATATGTCCTCCTGTTTTTTCCATGATGTATGGCTCGTCGGCATCCTCCCCGCCGACTGTGATGATACCCTCCTGGAGCCATGCCGTCATTCTTTCAAACAGTTCATCCAGACTCCTCGCCAGCAGATAACAGTGGTTGTAATCGATATCCACTGTGATAATCTGTCCGACTGTCCCGCCCTCTGCCGGTGACAAATCCATGACAAACCACGCCCTTGGACCAACCGCGGCAAACGGAATCCAGTTCAGCTCACACGCCGGCTGTTCCCTGATTGCAGTTGTGCCCATCGCGGTCAGTTCCTCCTCAAAACTCCCGAAAAATTCCATCTCAGACATCACACTCTCCAGTGGCAGAAATTCCATTCCGGCAAAGAAATCGACACATTTTGACTTATCCTCGCCATTAAAATGCCGGTATAATTCCACAAATTCCTCTGGCAGCCCACAGCCTGCCTTTTCCGCGGTTTTTGTCAGCTCCACATCCGACGCACCCGCATTCAGCCGCTGTACGATATCAGGAATGTCTTTTTTTAACTCTGACAGGTACTTTTCCAGATTTTTCATAACTACCTCCTGTTCATCCTCGCATTTGAAATATTTTACAAGAATCAGCTTATCACAGGGAAAATGTAACGTCAATGGCCCGATTCTAGTGCGCATATCATCAGTTCTTCCCAACTTTCTGCGATAAACACAACGTTTTCAGTGCTTTGAGATTATCGCCGGACTGCGCAAATTTAAACTAAATGTAAGGAAAGCCTCTAAAATATCCTATATGTGGCACTGTATGAACTCCCTGCTGTTTACACCAAGGTGCGCTTCATCTACTGCCACTATTTGGTCTAATTCTTCCTTTGACAGCATAGAAACTCCTCGCTTACTGCCGAATATGCTTTACATACTTCTCTGATACTCTAAATGCTTCGCCCTCTTTATTGGTAAAATCATAAATGATATCAATGCCGATTGTCACGTTATCAATCACTCTTTCAAGCTCAATCATCATACCGCTGTCCTCTGCATTGATTCCAGTGCCTGCCTTTGCCACTGTGAAGCCCTCTAACTGCTCCTCATTTACCTCTGCATAAT
Source organism: uncultured Lachnospiraceae bacterium (assembly GCA_947178035.1). Lineage (GTDB taxonomy): Bacteria > Bacillota > Clostridia > Lachnospirales > Lachnospiraceae > COE1. The sequence continues at coordinate 3,642 of CAMWXA010000433.1, forward strand.
CTCTGAATCCTTTTGCCATTGTTTGTTTTCTCCTAGAGCGTGTTTGAAAAATGCTTTCTGCCAGATGTGCGTCACAATTTGTGG
>CAMWXA010000434.1 GCA_947178035.1 uncultured Lachnospiraceae bacterium
GGACTATGAAAAGGCAGGTGCGGACTGTATATCCGTGCTGACGGAGACAGATTATTTTAAGGGTGATGACAGGTTTTTAAGGGAAATCCATGATAACGTTGCGATACCAACAATCAGAAAGGATTTTTTCATAGATACATACATGATCTACGAAGCAAAACTTCTGGGGGCCTCATGTGTTCTGCTGATTGCGGCACTTCTTGACACAGATATGCTCAGGGAATACAAGGCGGTTTGTGATGAACTTGGGCTTTCGGCGCTTGTGGAGGCACATGACGAGGCGGAAATTCAGAGCGCGCTCGATGCCGGAGCCAGAATAATCGGAGTCAACAACCGGGACTTGAAAACGTTTACAGTCGACATCAATAACAGCACGAGGCTGAGAAGTCTGGTTCCCGAAGAGATACTCTTTGTCGCGGAGAGCGGCATCAGCACAGCGGAGGATATACAGGTGCTCCGGCAGGCAGGAGTAAACGGTGTGCTGATCGGGGAGACGCTGATGCGGAGTGGCGATAAGGCGGGAATGCTTGCGCAGTTAAAGGGTGTGAGATAGATGACAAAAGTGAAAATATGCGGCTTAAAGACGCTGGCAGATGTAGAAAAGGTCAATCGGTATCTGCCGGAATACATTGGTTTCGTGTTTGCAGATACGAAGCGATTTGTCACCGATGAACAGGCGCTTCGCATGAGGCAGGCACTTGACAAGCGCATTCAGGCTGTCGGGGTGTTTGTAAATGAACCGATGGAGCATATCGTTGAATTATGTGACAGGGGTATCATCAATGCGGTGCAGCTGCACGGCGAGGAATCAGAGGATTACATTCGGGAATTAAGACAGGAAACTGACACGACTGTCATAAAAGCGGTCAGGGTGCAGAGTGTGGAGCAGGTATTAAAACGGATGTCGCAGGAAGCAGATTATATGCTGTTTGATACTTATAAAAAAGGCGAGCCTGGTGGCACAGGAGAGCGGTTTTCACTGGATATATTAAAAGAGAGCCTGAAAAAGCTGAGAGTCTGCGGTCAGGCAATAAAGCCATATTTCCTGGCGGGAGGACTGGACTGGCAGAATGTGACGGAAGTGCTTGGCCAGATGGAATGCAATACGTTCGCAGACTGTAATACATTCTCTGACTGTAATACATTCACAGAATGTATTGCAGTCGATGTGAGCACAGGGGTTGAGACAGACGGGATAAAGGACGAGAAGAAGATCAGACAGTTTATAGAAAGTGTGCGAAATATGAATAAAGTCAGGCCGCTTTAAGGCTGCAAATGATAGGGCAGGTGTGTGCGGCAAATAATTTGCAGTGTATGAGTGCAGAATTTGCGATTTTAATGTAAGAAAGGGAGATTTATGAAAATGGAAGAAAAGAAAGGCAGATACGGGGTATACGGTGGACAGTACATCCCGGAGACACTGATTACGGCAGTGCAGGAGTTGGAGCAGGAGTACGAAATATACAAGAATGATCCTGCATTTCAGGCGGAGTTAAAGGAGCTGATGGAGAAGTATGCAGGGCGTCCCTCACTTTTGTACTATGCGGAGAAAATGACAAAGGATTTGGGTGGAGCAAAAATCTATTTAAAAAGGGAAGATTTGAATCACACAGGTTCCCACAAGATCAATAACGTATTAGGTCAGGTACTCTTGGCGAAGAAGATGGGCAAGAAACGCGTCATCGCGGAGACCGGTGCGGGACAGCACGGCGTGGCGACAGCCACAGCAGCAGCTCTGATGGGGCTGGAATGTGAGATTTTCATGGGAAAAGAGGACACAGACAGACAGGTGTTAAACTGTTATCGAATGGAGCTTTTGGGGGCGAAAGTGCACCCGGTAACGTCGGGAACCATGACCTTGAAGGACGCTGTCAACGAGACCATGCGCGAGTGGGCTTCCCGAATGGACGACACCTTATATGTGCTTGGCTCGGTTATGGGGCCGCACCCGTTTCCGATGATTGTCAGGGATTTTCAGAAAGTGATCAGTGAGGAAATCAAGGAACAGCTCATGGAGGCGGAGGGAAAGCTGCCCGATGCCGTGATTGCCTGCGTGGGCGGTGGGAGCAATGCGATGGGTTCCTTCTACGAGTTCATACCTGACACAAGTGTCAGACTGATCGGCTGCGAGGCGGCGGGACTTGGCGTCGATAATCCCAAGAACGCGGCGACCGTCGCAAATGGAAGCGTCGGTATTTTCCACGGTATGAAGTCCCTGTTCTGTCAGGATGAATATGGGCAGATCGCGCCCGTCTATTCGATATCGGCGGGATTGGATTATCCGGGTATCGGACCGGAGCACGCAAACCTGAACGAGACAGGGCGTGCGCAGTATGTGCCAGTCACGGACGAGGAGGCTGTGGAGGCCTTTGAATATCTGTCAAGGACAGAAGGCATTATCCCGGCGATTGAGAGTGCGCATGCGGTTGCGTATGCAAAAAAAATAGCGCCGGATTTCGGCAAGGATCAGGTTATTGTAGTGACGATTTCCGGGCGCGGCGACAAGGACGTGGCGGCGATCGCGCGGTATAGAGGTGTGGAGATTTTTGATTAAAAAACGAAAAGTAATTCTAAGTCAGCAAAAGACGCTGACCAAGAATTACTAAGTTTCGTTTAAAAGAACGCCAAGGTCAGGCGTTCTTTGTGGAGGTCAAAACGAAAAGTAAATCTAAGTTTCATTTAAAAGAAGGAGAGATTAAAATGAGCAGAATCAGCAAAGCATTTGAGAATCAGAAAGCGTTTATCGCATTTGTGACAGGGGGAGATCCGGATTTGGAGACGACGGAGGCTTTGATTCCGCAGATGGCAGCGGCGGGAGCAGATCTGATCGAGATCGGGATTCCGTTTTCAGACCCAATTGCGGAGGGCGCTGTTATTCAGGCGGCAGATGAGCGAGCGCTCAGGGCAGGGACGACGACTGACAAACTGTTTGACATGGTGAAGCGTGTGCGCCAGAAGGTTGATGTACCGCTGGTGTTTATGACCTATATCAATCCGGTGTATACCTATGGAACGGAGAAGTTTGTAAAAAAGTGTGCCGAGTGCGGCATTGACGGAATGATTATTCCAGATGTTCCGTTTGAGGAAAAAGAGGAAGTGAGCGGTGCCTGCGAGGCGGCAGGAATCGAGCTGATTTCCATGATTGCGCCGACATCACACGACCGCATCAACATGATTGCGAGTCAGGCAAAAGGATTCCTCTACTGCGTGTCATCTCTTGGCGTCACAGGTGTCAGAAGCAGTATTACGACAAATATTAAGGAAATGGTAGACCAAGTGAAAGAGGTGTCGGACATACCGTGTGCGATTGGTTTTGGTATCGCCACGCCGGAGCAGGCGCAGGAGATGGCAGCAGTGTCGGACGGGGCGATTGTGGGCAGTGCGATTGTCAGGATTATCGCCCAGTATGGGAAGAACTGCATCGGACCGGTATGTGATTATATAAAGGATATGAAAGCTGCTGTGGCAGCTGCGTAGCAGTAGGAATACTGACTTTTCATTTTGCAGCGGCAGAGAATAAAAATGCAGCAGAGACCCGTATCTCTGACAGAGATCAAGCAGGATAAACTTATAAACCTGATTTTTATAGAATATTTATATTTTTTATAAACAAAGCCCTTGTATGCGATTTTTATGTTTTATACTATAATTCAGCAAAACCAGAAAAAAGTACAAGAAGAATTGAATTATCTTGATCTGAGGACAATATACAAA
>CAMWXA010000435.1 GCA_947178035.1 uncultured Lachnospiraceae bacterium
CAATATGTTTGTGGAGGAATAGAAACCCTGACTAAGACACAGGGTATTGGTTTCCTTTTCCTCACTCCCATAGGCAACAGGCTATATGTGGTGCACATACATGCATGCAAGCAAAACAGTCATACAAATACAAAAAATTATAAAAAAAGAGAAAATGATTATGAAATAGAAACAAAATGTTACTGAAAATAACAAAGCTGAGGGGTGTCGGTTGGGAAAAGAAGTAAAGACTAATTGCGATAGAAAAGGAAATATTTGACGAAAGATTGATTTATTGTGTAAAAGTTGTGTATAAATGCATTTGACTATTGTGTAATTAGTGTGTATAATATAATAGCAAGGAGGAACAATAATGAAACAAAAGGACTTGATTAAAAAACTTGAAGCTGGAGGATTTGTTTTTGATCATCATGGAAGTAATCACGATATTTATAAGCGTGGCGAAAATGAATTTGAAACAATTGAAAGACATAGGGAAATACCAGAGAGATTGGCTCAGGCAATTTTAAAGAGACGAGGATTGAAATAGTATATTTATTAAGCATTAGAAAATATATAATGGAGGGAATGTTATGCAAGCAGTATATCCGGTTCTGTTTACAAAAACAGAAGATTGTATTTTGGTTGAAGCTCCTGATTTAGCGGTTTTAACTGAAGGAAAAGATATGAAGAATGCCATTGATATGGCAAGAGATGCAATGGAGCTGATGTGCGTTACTTTAGAAGATCACAAAAAAGAAATTCCAACACCATCTAATACATTGGATATTAAAAAAGGAACTTTCTCAGAAGATGGAGAAACTATTTTGTCCTATGTTGATATTGATTCTGGAGAATACAGAAGAAAAATAGATACAAAGACAGTCAGAAGAAATGTAGCACTTCCAAGCTGGCTCAACTATGAAGCTGAACATGCAGGAATTAATGTTTCGAGAGTATTACAAGAAGCGTTGATGAATGTGTTGAATGTAAAGAGAAATATATAGTATGCGATTGGTGGATTGGTTTTGCCAGTCCATCAATCGTATATGGATAAAAACTTGATTTTAATAGATAAATGTGAGAGATATTACGAAAATAAGCTGCAGCTTATTCTAATATAGGAATTAATAAGATAGTGGAGTTACTGAAACAACCTAAATGTGATTTTGTATTATATGTTGGTAATAAAAAATTGGTGAAAAGGAAAGAGTTGTTACTGTTCATGGGTCAGGAATGCGCTGAACTGCGCATTCCGTGAGAAAACGTACAGCCTGAAAGCAAAAATCCATTTGCGTACGAACGAAGTTCGTATTGCAATTTTTGCATGGATTTTTGCTTGTTACTGGAACGGAGTGAACAGTAACAAAGCGTTTGGAAATCTAAGGGAAAATTTGTTTGGATATTCTAAAAAGACAAAGGATATGGTATAATCAATATTTGTATCAAACTCTTTTTCATGTAACGGATGATGAAAAGGCAAAAGCAGTACAGAATATTGAAGAAATGCTTAAAATTATATAGAATTGGTGTAGTAAAATATGTGGAAAGGAGAAAAACCCAATAAATAGGGGGTTTTCACAGGGAATATAAGTGATATGAAAATTGTTTATATGGGAACGCCAGATTTTTCGGTGGGTGCGCTTGAGGCGCTCATCAGGGCAGGGCATGAGATTACTGCAGTCGTGACACAGCCTGACAAGGCGAAGGGACGAAGCGGTCAGGTGCAGTGTTCTCCGGTAAAGGAGTGCGCCGTCAGACATGGAATTCCAGTGTTCCAGCCGGTAAAGATCAAGACGCCGGACGCGATCGGGGAATTGAAAAAGTACGAGGCAGACGTCTATGTCGTGGCGGCGTTTGGACAGATTTTGTCAAGACAGATTCTGGAGATGCCACGATTTGGCTGTATCAACATTCATGCCTCACTACTGCCAAAATACAGGGGGGCAGCGCCGATTAACCAGTGTATTATTGATGGTGAGCGCGAGACCGGTGTCACAATCATGCAAATGGATGCAGGAATTGACACGGGAGACATACTTACACAGAAAAAGGTTACTATAGAGGATAAGGAGACAGCAGAGACACTTTTTGGCAAGCTTGCGCAGGCAGGTGCAGAGCTCATTGTGGAGACACTTCCCTTGATTGAAAAGGGTGAAATAACGCCGGTCAAACAGGATGAAAATCTTGCAAGCCATGTGAAAATGATGGACAAATCGATGGGAAAGATTGACTGGACACAGGATGCGGTATGTATCGAAAGACTTGTCAGAGGGCTGAATCCGTGGCCTAGTGCCTATACATTCTGCCAGGGGAAAAGTGTCAAGATCTGGAGCAGTGATGCTTTGGATGGAGACTCAGTAAAGACTGAAGAAAATGCAGCGCAGCCTGGAATGATTGCCGCGGTCACAAAGGATTCCTTTGATGTGGCTTGTGGAAGAGGATTTTTGAGAATATATGAGCTGCAGCTGGAAGGGAAAAAACGCATGGATACCAAGAGCTTCCTGCTCGGCAGTCAGTGGAAGGCGGGAATGCTTTTAGGTTAGTCTGTTATCAGGAAAGGAGATTGTTGTTATGCCATTTTATTATGGGTATTATTTTGATCCTACGTATCTGTTGGTATTGATTGGCGCGGTGCTCAGCATCATTGCGTCCGCAAGGGTAAATTCTACCTTTCGCAAATATGCGGGCGTGAGAAGCATGTCTGGAATGACAGGTGCGCAGACCGCAGAGGCCATTCTGCGAAGCAAAGGGATTTATGATGTGCGGGTGGAGCATATCAGGGGAAACCTGACAGACCACTATGATCCGTCAAAGAAGGTGGTACGGCTCTCTGACAGCGTATACAATTCCACATCTGTGGCGGCGATTGGCGTGGCAGCGCACGAGTGCGGACATGTCATGCAGCACCATGAAGGATATGCGCCGCTTAACATCAGAACAGCGCTTGTTCCAGCAGCAAATATTGGTTCAAAGATTGGCATTCCGATTGTGATTCTCGGTTTGATACTGGGCAGCAGTTCTGTGCTGATCAACATTGGAATATGGGTGTTCTCGCTTGCAGTGCTCTTTCAGATTGTGACGCTTCCGGTGGAGTTTGACGCTTCCAGGAGAGCGCTTGTCTGCATTGAGCAGTATGGTATTGTGACGAGCGAGGAGCGCAGCAAGAGCGCTAAAGTGTTAAGGGCAGCGGCATACACGTATGTTGCAGCAGCAGCGGCATCCATTTTACAGCTTTTACGGCTTTTACTGCTGTCTGGCAGACGGAGTGACTAAAGGGGATTGGAAAAGAGATGGCTCAAAATCAGAAGAATACGCAGGATGTGAACCAGCGTATGCTGGTGCTGGAGATGCTCCTGACAGAAAACGCATATTCCCATATGATCGTGCGGGATGTGCTAAATAAGTACAACTATCTCTCACAGCAGGAAAAGTCTTTTATCAAACGGCTTTATGAGGGAACTTTGGAGCGGCAGATTGAGCTGGATTATGTGATCGACCAGTATTCCAAGGTAAAGACCGGCAAAATGAAAAAGCCGATACGTGCGATTATGCGCATGAGTGTGTATCAGATTTTGTACATGGATGCAGTGCCCGATGCCGCCGCCTGCAATGAGGCGGTGAAGCTTGCACAGAATAAGGGGTTTGCCGCACTGAAAGGGTTTGTGAACGGGGTGCTCAGGAATATTGCGCGCAGCAAGGGTGATAT
>CAMWXA010000436.1 GCA_947178035.1 uncultured Lachnospiraceae bacterium
TTTTCTATGTCTGACTCCGCTGCAAATGCGTTCACACACATAAATGCAACCGTGAAATGCGCATCTGCAGCCTTCATGATGACCGCCGCACGCCCTGCCAGTACCAGCGGTTTCACCCGTTTTTTTCCCGCAGTATTCCTCATAACTCCACCGTTCCCCCCTTATTTTTCAGCCAGAATAGTCCTCCGACCAGCAGACAGATAAAAAAGAAAACCAAAAATGCCGCAGCGGACAGGCGCTGATAATTCAGGTTCCGAAAATTGTTGTTCATAAAATGCTGCAGCATATAAATGCCCTCATCCGGGTTCTCCCCGCCAATCAGATACGCCTCGCGAAAAATCTTGAACGCATTCATGATCGAGACGACCGCCGTAAAAAAGAACGTCGGTTTCAGCAGCGGCATGCGGATATACCAAAACACCTGCCCGGCGTGCGCCCCTTCCATCCGGGCAGCCCATATCAGATCATCCGGAATCCCGTACAGCCCTGTCAGAAACAAGAGCATATTGTACCCGCAGTTCTTCCACAGAAACACCAGCACCAGCACGCCAAACGCCGCGCCGCTGCTGAGCCAGTTTCTGCCCTCCGCCCCCATAAGCGCAAGCAGTCCGTTCAGCGCGCCATCCTCCGCAAAGAAAAACCGTACCGCCGCAATCAGGGCAGCAATCGGAACCGTCAGCGGAAACAGAAAGACAGCGCGCAGAAAGGAACTTCCCCGGAATGCCTGGTACTGCACCAGCGAGACGCCCAGTCCCAGAAGCATCACAAGCGGCACGCCAGTCACCAGAAACTTCAGCGTATTTTTTACCGCCAGCAAAAATGCCCTGCTCTGCAGAAGAGACCTGTAATGTCTCAGTCCGGCAAATTCGATGCCTCCGACACCGCCCGTCAGGGAGTAGGCGGCACTCCACAGAAATGGAATAACAAAAAACAACAGGAATCCAGCCAGAAACGGCAGGACAAACAAAAATCCCTGCACAGCCCGTCTTCTTCTCATAGCACCCTCCCCTGTTCCTTATTCCGACAGATAGAACTCCAGTTTCTTTTTCGCGCTCTGCGCCGCCTCCTCATAGGAGATCTCTCCTCGCAGATAACGCCTGATTTCCCCTTGAAAATCCTGCCTCCATTCCGGCCAGTACACCACTTTGTCCACCTTGTCCGCCCAGGCAAGATACGCGTCATAATCCTCTTTTTTCAACGGGGGAAGCTCAAACGGAAATCCATTCACGGCAATCTTAAACGGCGCTTCTCTCAGATATGACTCATATTTGTCCTCCATCACGCTTTTCCGCACACTGATATCGTAACGCAGTGCCCCTGGCTGCTCCATGATCTGCCTGTCAAACAGGATTTCCAGAAACTTTCTCACATTGTCCAGATTCCCGCTGTTTGCCCGCACCGCTACCGCGCGGGTCATCAGTGCGTTGATGCCGCCATCCTTATTGTATACCGGCACAGCCACAGGCGTCTTTACGGTATAGAGCGCTCTGACCGCGTTCAAATCAGTATCCAGAAACCCGGAGCTCTCAAAGACACACTCGCCGTCACGCACTGCCGCCGCACCAAACAGATCGCCAAACATATACTCTCCGGTACCGCGCTCATAGACATCCTTATACCACGCAAAGTAATTTCTCGTCTCCTCAATGTCCCAGACCACCTCGCCCTTGTCCACGATCGGATATCCCGACCAGAAGATGCAGTTCATCGCACTCACATCCATCCGAAACAGACGTCTGTCGTAATCTGCACTGTTCATATAACGGCCGGACTCCGCCATAAAACTGTCAAAATCAGTGCACTTTTCGATGTCAAACCCTACCTCGTCCAATGTTTCACGCGTGGAAATCATCATGGGAATCCTGTACTCCATCGGCAGAAAATACCGCTTTCCGTCAAAGACGCCCGCGTCCATGATACCGCCATTGAAATCAGCATCCCGAAACAGCTCACAGCTGTCATAGATTCCGCTCAAATCGGCAAATGCCCCCGCCTGCACCAGCTTGTCGATATCCCAGTAGTCCTGTATGAAAAACACATCCGCCCCCGCGCCGCTCATCAGCTGCGCTGAGAGCTGCTGGTTGTACCCGTAAAATTCCTCCGCATCCTCGATAACCTTGCGCCCCTTATACTCCACAGGGATATCCGGATAGCGCCGCTCAAACTCCCTGACCGCATAATCCATAATGACATCATCCCCGCCCGCATAGACGATTAGGCTGTCATTTGTCTGCACCACCTCTCTGCTGCACCCTGCAAGCGCCGCTCCTGCCAATAAAATCCCCAGCGCACCCAGCATCCATTTTTTTACACAGCCGCCCATACAAGACCTCCTCATACCACTTTTTCCCGCCAAAAGTACGAAACAGTTCCACGACTGCATGAACCGTCCGCACATACCTTTATTATATACACAAATCACAGGCAGATCTGGTTACACTTTTTATGAAATTTTTTATTTTGTCAGAAATGTGCGCCTTCCTTTGGATGCCCGTGTGCACAAAAAAGAGACAGCGCAGTAATCCGCGTTGTCTCCATATTTAATCTTTTATTTCTGATTACCGGTTCATCTCCAGCTGCGGTCCTATGGAGTGATGATTCCTGATGATACCATCGATTTCCTTCAAGTCTGACGAAGGCAGATCTCCCGGGATTGTATTTTTGACTGCCGCGGTCGCATTTCCGTACTCCATCGCTTTCGTGCAGTCCATGTTGTGTGCGAGCAGTCCATACAGCGCTCCCGATATGTACGCGTCACCGCTTCCAATGCGGTCGACCACGTCAATGTTCTCATAAGCAGGCTCCTGCACATAGCAGTCATTGATCGCGTCATAGATGCAGGAACCAAAGGAATGGGTCTTCGGCGAGTGCACAACGCGCTGCGTCGACGCCACCACGCTGATATTGTAATCCTTCGTGAAGCTCCGCATCATATCCTGCACTGTTCCCTCTTTCTTGAAAGTCAGTCTGGCTGTATCCTCTGAGCAGAAGAAAACATCCACATATGGAAGAATCTGCTCAATGCACTCCCGCGCCTCGTCACCCGTCCACAGATTTCCCCTGAAATTGACATCAAAGGAAATCAGTGTGCCATTTTCCTTAAAGCGCTTGATCATCTCAATCGCGGTGTTTCTCGTCTTCTGACCCAGCGCGAGCGTGATGCCTGTCGTGTGGAAACAACGCGCCGATGTGAACATCTCCTCCGGGAAATCGTCTATGGATATCTCGGTAAATGCTGTGTTCTTTCTGTCATAGACAACATTCGGCTTTCTCGGATGTGCACCATACTCATAGTAGTAAATGCCAAGTCTGGAATCCTTCGACTTGTCATAAACAAGATAGTCATCGCTGACACCACAGAAACGCACTCGGTTCTGTATATATCTGCCCAGATCATTTGCAGGAACCCTTGAGATAATACCTGTTCTCAAACCTAAAAGTGATGTACCTGACACAACGTTCAGCTCCGCACCGCCAGCCTGCTTCTGAAATGCATCTCCTCTGGTAAGCCGCTCATTTACCGGCGGTGACAGGCGAAGTAATATCTCTCCCAGCGCCAGCAGATCGAATCCTCTTCTCTTGAAATTTTCCTTGTTTGTATCCATATTTTTAGCTCCTCAAATGTGAATTATTCTTGGTTAACAGTTATACTGAGCTGTAAGCCCTTACATTGTATATATTACCATAC
>CAMWXA010000437.1 GCA_947178035.1 uncultured Lachnospiraceae bacterium
CATCTCCGTAAGATTCTCATTCTTGACAATCTTTACCATATCTGCCAGCTGTCTCATAAGATTCTCGGTGCTCTCCGAAGTAAACTTTTCCACTCCTTCCGCTGCCGCAGCATCGCTCACCTCATTGAGGTTGTTCTGGAAATTCTGTGCTGCAGTGCCCTGACCAAAGCTCTTGGATTCCTTATTGTCACTGTCTTTGGCATCTTTTCCGGTATTTTGTGTCTTTTGGCCAGTCTCTGTCAAGTTTTCCTGCTGATTCTCCGGCAGCGTATCATACTGATCTGCAGCCTGTTCATCAGCCTTCGTATTGTCTTCCTTGATGATAACTGGTCCATCGGAAGCCTGTTCCTCTGCTGATTCCTCCACTGTTTCAAATGAAAGTATCCCGGAATCTTGTAACTGCTCTTCCAGACTTTGGTTTTTCATCTCTTGAAGCTTCTGTAACACTGCATCAAGCTCTTCGCTGGAAAGTCCTGTGTTCTCAAGTAGGCTGCCTACCTGTGTATCCACCATATCCGCAATGTCTTGCAGTGCTGTGTAGAGACCTTCATCTGCTATCAGGCTAATCGCTGAATCTTCACCAGCTATGACTGTCACAAGCTGTGTCATGTTATCAGCATTCAACAGGTCATAAAGCTGCAATCCCAGCTCTTCCATGCCACGCAAAAGTTCTTCATCGGTAATGCCAAGAATTTCTTTGATTTGATCGATAATCTGCTCCAATGCCTTCGCAATCTCGTCAATCGTCATCTCATCAACCGGTTCCTCTGCCACATTTTCTTTTGCTGCCGCATCCTTTACCGTTTTTTCGCTCTTCGATGTTGTCTCATCTGCGCCTGCACGCTCCACTGCATTGTCATATTTTGTCTCATCTGCTGTCTGCTGTGATTTGGACTTTGTGCTGTTGTTCGCTGCTGACTGTTTTGTTGTATCTGACTTCTCGAACTTCTGTGCCGTCTTGTCAAGCACCGCACCAAAATCCTGCGTCTTGTTTGTCGCTGTCTGTGCTGTCTTCTGTACATTCGCCACTGCCTTCAATGCGGGATTGGCAGCATTTGCGCCAAATAACGCATTGGTTAAGGTCGTGTCTGTCATTGTCATTCCTCCTTTCTCTTTCTTCAATTTTCAATGTACAAAGTTTAATGTAAAATTTTACATTAAACTTTTTCTATTTAACTTAACAAATTAACTGAATTGTTGTAAAAATTCAGTTAATTTGGAAGTTACATAAGATATATCGGTAAAATTATCAGATTACTTTAGTTCCCTGGATTCATTATCTTGGTAATTCTTGCAGCTACTGCCGGATCCATCTCACCCATAATAGAACCTCTTGTCGCAGCTGGCAGATTGGAAAGGATCTCTGCTGCCAATTCGAGATTGTCAGTCATCGCACCGAGAATGCTTGCAGCTTTTGCAGCGTCCATATTGCTATACGTTGCCACGTAATCCCTCATCTTGACATTGACTGCCTCCTCCTGAATTACCTGCTTGTATAGTGCCTCTGCTGTTGTGGGATCCATCTCTTCATAGTACTCGCGGTATGCCTCTGCTCCTGGCCCGTTTTCTGCATAGACAACCTCTTCATAGAACTGCTCCTTGATGCGCTGGAAATCTACCTGATTTTTCTCAAAAGTCTGCAGACGCTGTACTTCCGTCTTGAGCGCTTCAATCTGTTCTGCATAGGCCGTGTTCGTATTCTGTAACTGTTCGATTTTCTTTTCCAGCTCTGTAATCTGGTCTACTGCATCTTTGATACTGTTGTATCCACCATAAGAATTTTCCTTAGACGACTCTATATTGGTCTCCGTGGGAAGAATTTTGTTGATAATTGGTATATCCTTCAACATCGGAGTCAACACATTAGAGCCAAACCCGCCAACATCCATCTTGACAAGCAGGCATAAGATTCCAAGCCATATCACGATGATAAATATTGTGACTACAACGACTGAAGCGCCTGTGCCTTCAATCTGATCATCTAATTCCCTCTCCTGATTTTCCAGCTCCTTTGCGCGCTTCTTAGCTTCCTTTTTCTGATTTTTCTGCTCCTTTTTGAATGCCTTCTGGCTTTCTTTTAGCTGCTTGAGCTGCATCTCCGGTGCGTCGGGGCTTAATGCTTCGTCCTTACGTGCCATATCGCTAACCATGCCTTTCCATAGATTTTATCGTACCTTATCAAAACATTTGTCAGAACTTACATGTTTTTCACATTCTGTTCTTCCATCAGCTTCTGTCCATATGTATATGAGGTAAGCTGGTCGATCTCCTTGCTCTCTGCCGCCAGTTCATCCTTCATAAACTCCTCAAATGCATTCTCCTTGAGCTTCTCATGCGCTTTTCGTTCCTGCATAAGCTCCTGCAATGCTGCCCTTGCCTTCTCTACCAATTTCGCGGCGCGGGCTACCTCCCTCATCTGATCTGCGATATATTCATCCATCTTGAGGACGGCCATCTTGTTCTCGCGAATTTTTCTCACATCAATCAGCTCCATACGGAGCTTCACACCTTCCTGCATATAATAAAGCTTTCTCGCATGAAGTTCATCTAACTTTTTTTTCTCTGCATCAAGCCGCATGTTTGCCTCTGCGAACTCCTGCTTTGCTCTGTCTTCGAGTTTCTCCTTAATATCAAGAATCCCCTGCATCTTGTATCGGAAAACTGCCATTCGATTACCACCCTTTTATCTAATCAACTGCTCTAATTCTGAAACATTGCTTCCAATTGTTCCACGGTCTCCTCGAAAGTAAATTTTGCATCTGTATCTTGAAGCAAATATTCATTTACCTCATCAATCTTACTGATTGCCCGGTCAATATTGGGGTTGCTTCCTCTCTTGTAGGCGCCAATATTGATCAAATCCTCCGCCTCATTGTAGGTTGCCATAATATTTTTCAATTTGCCTGCCGCCGCCTTATGCTCTCCTGATGCGATCATCGACATACATCTTGAGATACTCTGCAGCACATCAACAGCCGGATAGTGGTTTCTGTTTGCAAGTTTTCTCGTCAGCATGATATGCCCGTCGAGAATGCTTCGCGCTGTGTCCGTAATCGGCTCATTGAAATCCTCACCTTCTACCAACACAGTGTACAGACCCGTGATCGAACCGTGCTCCGAACACCCCGCCCGCTCTAAAAGCTTGGGCATCTCTGAGTAGACACTTGGCGGATAACCTCTTGTCACTGGCGGCTCCCCTGTCGCAAGGCCAATCTCTCTCTGTGCCATCGAGAAACGTGTGAGCGAATCCATCATCAGGAGGACATCTTTCCCCTGATCGCGAAAATACTCTGCAATGGCCGTTGCTGTCTTTGCCGCTTTATTCCGCTCAAGAGCTGGCCGGTCCGAAGTCGCTACTACCACAATCGAACGCCGCATACCCTCTTCGCCAAGGTCACGTTCGATAAATTCCCTGACCTCACGTCCACGCTCTCCAATCAGGGCGATCACATTGATATCCGCCTTCGTATTTCTCGCAAACATTCCCATAAGTGTAGATTTTCCCACACCAGAACCTGCAAAGATACCAATACGCTGCCCTTTACCAACTGTGATCAATCCATCCACCGCTTTGACTCCAAGCGGCAGCACTTCGCTGATAATGGTCCTGCTCATCGGATCGGGCGGGGCCGCCTCAAGCGGATACCGTTTGACTGTCGTTGGCTCCGGCACAAAGCCGTCAATACAT
>CAMWXA010000438.1 GCA_947178035.1 uncultured Lachnospiraceae bacterium
CTTTTTAATTCTGGTGTCTTTGCCGTTTCAACAATCTGTTGAATCCCTTCCGCTGATAAGGTCAGCATATTAAAACCCTGCCCGCGATAAATTTTTGAGTTTGCTTCTGTAAAGTCAGTTTTTCCATGTCTTATAAAATAAAATGTAGTCATAATTCTGATACCTTCCCTATGCGCACTGCAGTTTTCTGAAAGTGAATGAGGTGTTCCTTTTGATTCCATTATATGTACGATTACAGCCTATGTCAATCAATCAAACAGATAAATTGTTTTGTAAGTTTTGCGCCTCGTTTATCATACAATTGTACACACTTACGAAACGATATCAGTCACAGCATTTTTGTATAAATCTTTTCCATCGAGCCCCATGGAGCCATTTTACGGTCTATTATTTTAAAACCGTATTTTTCGTATAAATTTTCATGGTCACTTACGATATGCACCCTGTCAAAACCAATTTCTTTTAGATAATCCATTGCACATTGTATCAGTTTTTGACTTAGTCTGTTTCCTCTGTATTCTTCACCGACAAACAGATATCCAATGTACGGTGTATAGCTTACATCTGGAATGCAGTCTGTTTTTGCAGTAGTACAATATCCGCAGATTCTATGGTTATCCAAAGCAGCGATAACCCGTTCCCACTCTGTAAACAGATTATTGTCCATACTATTGGCTAACGATTTACCTGCGTTCCATGAACAACAGTTTGCATAATTCCTCACTTCATTCCATATGGAATCCGATGATGTAATCTTTTTGAAATCCATGACTTCCCCCAAAACACTTCTCAAATAACTTTTATTTGCCAACACGGGCAATTCGACGTTATATTAAAACTCCAATACCATAAAAATATCATCAGCATAGGTTCCATCGTCGTATTTATTTGCATTTGGAATGATACCACACTCCTTGAATCCTAAACTCTCATACAACCGATGCGCTTTCTCGTTATTACCTACTACTGTTAATTCAGCCTGTTCAAAACCAAGATTCTTTATTTCAGTCAACAGCCTTGTCAACATAAGTTTTCCCAATCCGAATCCAGTATACTTCTGATATAAAGCAATCCCTATTCCTGCACGATGTTTTGACCGCCTGCTTCCTGACTTGCTCTCAAAAGAGCAGTTTCCAGCGTATTCTCCGTCAACGAACGCCAATATCAGAAGCGCATCCTTTGATTGATTATGATCATTAATAAATTGTTCTTCCTCTTCTTTCGTATAATTTATTTCGTCAGATTCGCACATTAAAAATCTTGTTTCTCCGGTAACCGTTTTTAAATAATCAATCAGCATCTGCGACTCATCTGACCTTGCACTGCGAAATACGATCTTTTTTCCATCCAATATATGTACTTCCTCTGCAAATATCATGTTCTGTCCCCCTTACTCTTTCATTTCAAAATTACACCGAACAGTTTCCCCTTCTACCAGACTACAATACGCTATCCAGTCACAGACTTCAACTTTGAGCCAGGCGAAGTACTACCTCTTATCGGCTATTATCGTAAACTCTCCCGGCGCCTTACTGTTTGTCCATGCGGGATGCTCATCAAATTTTCTTAAGACAAAACCATTGTTAATAACAGCGTTGATAATCTCACTGACTGTGTATTTTCTGTAACTGCACTTTGGCATCTGTTCTCTGCTCTCCTTTTCAAAAAAGCGGGCGTGCGCCATTTCTCCCTCAAACACATCTGTTGAAAAATAGCTCATGGCTGGCTGTTCAAAATCCAGTAAATCTGATATCTTTGTAAACGGGTGAAAATCACTGCATATCATTTTTCCGCGATCTTTCAGCAGCGAATACATCATATGCATAAACGCATCAATATCATGAAAATAGTGCAATATACCACCTTCCATGAAAACGACATCAAAATAATCTCCGTATTTTTCTGCATTAATCTCCAATACATCGCAGACCTCAAAATGAATCGTAACATTTGCCGCTTCTGCCACTTCGAGCGCATATCTCTTATTATCTTCTGAAATATCAAAAACAGTGACTTCCGCGCCCAATATAGCTAATGGAACAGCCTTTTTCCCACAGGAACCGCAGATATTCGCCACCCTGATGTCCTTGTATGCAGATTCTATGGTTATCCAAAGCAGCGATAACCCGTTCCCACTCTGTAAAGAGATTATTGTCCATACTATTGGCTAACGATTTACCTGTGTTCCATGAACAACAGTTTGCATAATTCCTCACTTCATTCCATATGGAATCCGATGATGCAATTATTTTAAATTCCATGCTTTATTTTCTCCATCGTATTTATCGGGAAAGATAAGTTTATCCTAAATCCTTTTCATATCTTGCTTGTGATAATACAAATCCAACTCATCTGTCAACTGTAAAGAGTACGTATCTTTTTTCTTCCGCAGCCTTTTTCCAAAAGTCGAAACTATCCTGAAAATAATACCATGTGTATTCAAAATCTTCTTCGTCCGGCTGCCAGCCATAATCCTCAGAATCGATCATATAATAGCACTTCCGGCATTCTTCCTTCGTTCTTTTTGGAAGCGCCTCTGCTACCTCAGCCACCTGACTGGGTGTTTTTAAAATCATATATTCATCTTCTTCACCTTCGCTGATGATAACCTCGCCAGAAGGTTGACGAGTCAGTCCATATATGAATTCCCCGCCAAAAATCACATTGCAGAGTGGCTGAAATTCATTTTCAAAATTAAGACTTCCGTCCGTCAGCATTCGGTGCATTGCGTCCCATGATTTATCCAGTTCGCATACATATTCAGGAAAATCATTCCAAAACTTTTCTTCGATTTCCTCGCGCATATAGTCAACACGTTCGCTTCTTTCTACTGCCAAAAGCTCCTCTACCTGCTGCTCATTCAGAGCAAATAAAACTGCCAGACATCCCATAAAACACCCTCCTGATTTCTCATTTATTTTGATTGTTCACAAAATAATTTGTTTCTCACAATTCCTTTCCGATTCAAATATTCTACTTCAAACATGCCATCTCGTATGAAACCCGGCCGCTAAAATCTGAATTCCGTCCTTCATCACTTTCGCAATCCAGCGCCTCTCCATCTTACTCCATTTCGGCACATAATGTTCCTCATCCTCTCTTACCAGCAGATTGCATCCATAAAATAACTTCTCATAAATGCGTTGAATGATTTCCTTGTCCCTGTTATCGCCCAAAAACTGGCAGTTTGTTGAATGCGCTGCGTCTGAAAAAATATTCCAGTAATTCAGATAACGCTCACAATCTATTTTTCTCAAATTCTTTTTTCTATAGATTGATGGTGCTATAAGATATTCACTTGTACCTGCGTAAAGCGAAAACCCCTTCTCTTTTGCAAATGCAAACGCTTTTTTCTTTGTCGGAAAAGATTTTAACTTTCCATCCTGGTCAAGCACAAACCCGTCAATATCATCTGTATACCAAAAAGTATCATATTCTTCACATTGATCCTGTATGAACTTAAATTGAACCAGTCCATATCTTTCATGAAATTCTTCACTCATAGCAGTCTTACACCTCATTTTTACCAAAATATACCAGTCACAGGCTTCAACTTTGATCCAGGCGGAGTACTACCTCTTATCGGCTACTATCGTAAACTCTCCCGGGACTTTACTGTTTGTCCATGCGGGATGCTCATCAAATTTTCTTAAGACAAAACCATTGT
>CAMWXA010000439.1 GCA_947178035.1 uncultured Lachnospiraceae bacterium
TTGTACTGGAAACGGGAATAAAATATTTCGATTGCTGTTCATCATTGCAGGACCTCACGACCAATAGTCCCATTGGCGGCGTATCGATCATTTCTGCCAGTTTCTCTATTGTTCCATCTACAGATGCCTCCTGCCACATCTTAGGCACAACAGCAAAGTTATTTTCGATTTCCTTATCAAGCGGTGCCGATACGCCAACGATGCGGAACGCTTCTTTTGTCTCAATTCTATAATTCATTTCTGTCGCTCCTTTCACAGCAATCCGAAACACAATCGGAGAAAAAGATTTCACAGATACGCCCTCGTCCTTCACAGCCGATGGGGCTATCCCGTGAAAAGCCTGAAACGCCCTGTTAAATGCAGTCGGGGAACGGTATCCGTACTTCTCCGCAATATCAATAATCCGTTCCTCTCCCCCCTGCAGGTCTACCGCCGCTAAAGACATTTTTCTTCTCCGGATATACTCTGCCAGAGTGATGCCCGCCATGTAAGTAAACATCCTCTGATAGTGGTAGGCGGAGCAGCAGGCAATCCGCCCAAGCTGTTCATAGTCAATTTCGCCTGCCAGGTGTTCCTCAATATAATTCATGCTTTGGTTTAATTTTTCAACCCATTCCATGAGATACCTCCTATCCGCACATATTGTGCTTTGTAGACAAAAATATGTCTTTATCATTATAAGGCTTATTCGCAAATTTTTCCTCTCTATCCCTGCACAAAAAAGAGAGGCCGGGGCACAGGTGTCTTAAAATGAAAACGATATCATCTCCTCATATTCCCCATTAAAATAATAGTCAACGTTCTGTGTATCCTGACAGTACACAATCGACCACTGCGTCGTCCACTCTCCATCCGATGTCGACACGCGCGACAGTGCTGATTTTACCTCCTCGCCTGTGAGAATACCATTCTGCTCCCCATAGGCAGCGCAAAGCAGTTCATAGCGCTCTTTTGCGCTCTTGCCGCCTGCCGCCGTGTCGCCGTTTGCAAGGTTAAAATTCGTGAGATAGTTCGTGTCGACCACAACCATCCCGCCATCGACAAATTCTATACTGACAGACGCCCCCGACGCGTCAGAGATGGCAAGATGATGGCTGATACCTCCAGACGCGTGAATGTCATACTGCCCCAGCAAATCCACGGCCTCCTCCACTGTCGCCGCACGGTTGAGCAGCAGGCGGATTGCTGTTGTGATGGTCAGGTCAGGCTTCTGCGTGTCCACCGCTGTCATACCGCCCTCGTTCACTTCCAGGTCAGCCACACAGAGACCGGCTTCATTGATGCCGTCCATCGGGACATACAGCGCTGCAATCGCCAGCATCTTATGCACAAAATTGTCGGGTACAATCTCTGTACTGCCCGTAATATTCTTGAAATCACACGTAGCAATCGATGCGTAACCGTCCTTCGGAATACATCTTACAATGATAGGAACAGAACCGTCCCAGTCAAAATTGCGCCCCCAGACGTGACAATTCTTGTCATCCAGCGCGGAGATGACACTGCATGATGGTCCCTCATTTGTCACATCCACCTGATAAAACCCTTTCGAAATGCAGTTTGTCAGAAATGCGCTGACTTCTCCGTCCGACGAGGCGCCGCCGTTTTCCAGAAATTCATCAAAGTGATAATCACTGTCAAACTCCATATAGTACACATTTTCTTTTTCTGCAGTCGGGCGCACTGAATTTGCGATTTTCAATTCTTCCCGAAACATCACGCCCGCACCGCCGGCCAGAGCAATCACGCCCAGAGCCGCTGCAATCAATGTTATCTTCCACCATTTTCCTGATTTCTTTTTCATAACAAACCTCCCTTTTTTATTCACTTTAGCATTTTTTTCTAAATAAAAAAGAGCCTGTCTGGTAAGTTGCCAAAACAGGCAGGCAAGATGCAGACGCATCTGTCCATAATTCCTACAAGTTCTTATTCTGCTGAATCAGCTTATTGATTTCCTGTACCTTTTTCCAGTCTTCAAAGTACGTGATCAGACAGGTTCCCGCAAATACGACGACGAGCATACCTGTAAGGCACACGATGAAAGCAAAACGCATCACCAGAAAATCATAGACCACAATCCCCATAAAAAACACTACTGCCACAACCACACCAAAATACAGCAGACAAAAACACAAAACGGACTTTATCTCAAAAAATCCCAGCACAAAATGAATCGCTGCGATCACAAGGCAGATGCACATCAGCTGAAGTGCCATTTGATTGTCAATCGGATCAAAGATTCCCATATCGCTGATCAGTACATATGTGATGACAACAAAGGCGTAAGAGATTGTGAAGCTCGCCAGCGCTTTGATGACTCTGTCTAAAATTTCAACCTTCCGTTTCAATGGATCATCTCCTCACAAACTTTTCCTTGAGCGCACTCACATAATGTCGGTTTACAATCAGGTGCTCCCCGTTGTCGAGAACCGCATCAAAGCGCCCGTTCAATTGCGGTCTGATCATCTGAATCTTTCGGATATTGACAATCACCGACTTGCTGATGCGCGCAAAACCACATTTTCCGATCTTCTCTTCCACCTCATAAAGTTTATAATCACATGCATAAACCTCTGTCTGCGAATAGACATACGTTCGCTCGTCAACGCTCTCAAAATAAAAAATCTACTCCAGGGAAAGCTTGCTGACCGCCCCGTCTCTTGACACAGGAAGGGAAAACATCAAAGTCTGTATTTCATCGATAATGTGCTGCAGGTCTGCATCGATCAGCCCGCATTTAATATGGATTTCCGGTTCTCTGTACCCATCGTCCTGTTCTATAAAAAGTTTCATATCATAGTCTCTGTTTAATCATCTCTGTTCCTGCAATCCCGCCCGCAAGGTGAAAAGCCTCCCTTCCCTCGCAAGTCAGGAAGTCTTTCCACTCGCAGCACAGTTGTTCCATGTGAAAATATTATCATATCCTGTCAGACTGAACAAGACAAAACATCACTTCTTTTCCGTCAGCACCATGCACTCAAACGTCTTCAATGTAATCCTGCCCGTCAACGTTTCACCTGTCTCCACATTCTCGTAACGCGCCAACAGTTCTACAGCGGCCGGCTCTCTGTTAAAGTTCTGCAAAAACCACACTCTCTCAACAGCGCCATTGTCCTGTGCCGGCGTACTCCGCTCATTGACGGTAACACCTTCTGCCAGTCTGACCTGAAGGCCGCAGTCCAGCTCTCTCTCCTTCACGATATCGCTGTAAAAAGCTTTCAAAAAGCTCCGCTCATTCAGGGAAGCAATATAATACGCTTCCCCGCGTCCGAAAATATTTTTTGTGAGCGCAGGATATCCTTTATAAAAATCCTGCTGGTACTCTGCCAGCACTTCGGCGCCTTTTGTGTGAACAAGACCACACAGGCCGGTAATCCGGTAATCCGTGCCCTGATACCGCACGCTGTTCTCACAGTATCCGCCCGGCGCATCGATCTCCTCCGTTCTGATTCCGAGCACGTCCTCCAAAGGGTGCGCGCCTGTATATGTCAGGTCGGAGTCATTCACTTCACCGCTCCAGCAGGTCGTGATATAGCACCCGCCCTGTCTTACAAATGACCGTACTTTTTCCGCATAACCCTCTTTGTACATGTAGTTCAGCGGTGCGATCACCACACTGTACGCGTCCAGTTCTCCCTCCATATCAACCACATCCGCGTCAATCC
>CAMWXA010000440.1 GCA_947178035.1 uncultured Lachnospiraceae bacterium
TCCCACAAATTGTGACGCACATCTGACAGAAAGCATTTTTCAAACACGCTCTAGCCGGCAAAATGCTGCGGAACCGTCTGCTGGGGCGGATGGGAGTCACACCGGATATGTATGAGAATCTGTTGGATATAGAGGACTATGCGGCATGGGAGCAGCAACAGGAGATTCTGCGTGCCATTGACCGGAAAGATTTTCAGGAGGCACAGCAGTTTATCAAGGATTATGAAGAAAAAGAGCTGGAGGAGGATCAGGTAAAGAGCCAGTTCTGCCTTATGATGAAGGCGGAGATCTTAAAACTGCAGGGCGCAGACTGCGCAGCGCTTGACAGCTGCTATGAAACGGCGGTGCGGCTTACCGTGCCAGAAGTGGAGCAGCTCTATAGGAGAGAGAAACTGCTGTCTGTTCTAGAGCTCAATACTGTGCTGGAGTATGAGTTTTACAGGAAAGAGAATGGTGCTTCGGCCAATGAGTTTGCCGTGAAATGCAGGTATTTGATGAGGTATGTGGAAAAATCCCTTTATGATGAGCTGTCAAAAGCGAAGATATATCCTAAGATTGCATATTACTATTTGCGTGAACTTTTGCGGCGGGATGATGAGATGGGCTTGGAAGATTTGCAGGAAGCTATGTGGTTTTGCGGCTTAGCGGTTGAAGTGCTTCGCAGCACAGGGCGTACATTTTACCTGATAGAGCTGCTCGAGTACAAAAGGGAGATACTGACATATATCATAAAGATTCTTGCAGAAAATGGAAGGAGTCAGGAGGCGGAAAGGTATAGAACCACTCTTCAGGAGAGTGAGGAGTTGGAAGACTTGCTGAAAAAGCTTTATGTGGAGTATGGGATACCAGAATATATGCAGGATTGTACATATTTGTACTGGCAGCGGTGGGTGTTCTCGATCGGTGATGTCTTGCGCATCCGAAGGAATATGTATGGGCTGACACAGCAGGAGGTGTGCGACGGGATCTGTTCGGCAAAATCACTGGGCAGGGCGGAGAATAAACACACCAATATGCAGCGGGAGCCATTGGGGAAGGTGCTGAGAAGACTTGGGGTGTCCAAGGAAATCCAGAAGACAAACATCGTGACAAATGACAGGGAAGTACTGTGGTTAAGGACACAACTGGCGATTTGCCGTAATAATCGCGAGACTGCCAAAGCTAGGGGATTGTTAAATCAGATAAAAAATAGAATCTGTCTGGAAATACCAGAGAATGTGCAGTATATCATGGAATATGAGGCATCATTGGATTTGATGGAAAGGAAGATAACAGAAAAAGAGTTTGTATCCAGGGAGGAAGAAGCGCTTCGGTGTACACTGAAGCGAAAAGAATTATGTGATGCAAAAGAAACATACTTGACGGAAACGGAGATGACTTGTATCCGTCAAAAAATACGGTATCTGGATAATACGGAGAAAAGAAGACAGATCAATTTTCTGATATGCTTTTTTGAAAAGATTGAGGAAAAGAACCGATTAGCTGATTATATTGCCATGTATGAGTTTGTAATGATGTGTGTCACAAGTGAATTGGGAAATATGGGGGAGTATCAGCTTGCAACAGAATTGGACAAAAGGATATTAAAGGAGGTGCTGAGGTGCAGGAGGATTCGTGCAGTGAATCATTTTGTTTATGATATGCTGTGGAATAATAAAGAACAGAAGGCCTGCGATGGACAACAATTGCAAAAAGATAAAATGACTGATGGTTTAAGGTTATGTGCCCAAATCAGTCACTTTAGCAAACAAACGTTTTATGAAACATTTTATTTAAACAAAATAAGTCAGTCAAGGCAACCTTCTGGAAGGGGTTCATCATTGCAAGGTGAAACAGAATCATCACAAGTATAAGTATCCTCTGGTAGATTAGACACTACTATAACACCATTCTGTACAATAATTATAAGTGCGAGTGTTAACAGCAGTTTCTTAAATTTTGACGTTTTCATTTCTATAATACCTCCATACATTAAATTTAATTATACTATATTCGAATTTAACTCCATCCGCAAGGGACAGAATTGGCCAACAAGGTTATTTGCCAATTCTGTCCCTTGTTTTATATAAAAAAGTAGTAATATACTAAAAATAGTGAAGTTTATCGACACAAATTGATAATTGGAGATTTTTAGTGATGATTTAGTGTGTGAGGGATTATGCGGACAAAGGTTAAAAAGATACTTAAGATAACATTATGTGGTATTGGTCTGGCTGCGTTGTTCATTTTATGTGGTATTGTTGGGATGCGCGTTGAGCGCAGCAATCAAA
Source organism: uncultured Lachnospiraceae bacterium (assembly GCA_947178035.1). Classification (GTDB taxonomy): domain Bacteria; phylum Bacillota; class Clostridia; order Lachnospirales; family Lachnospiraceae; genus COE1. The sequence continues at coordinate 2,271 of CAMWXA010000440.1, forward strand.
GAGCCATGGAAATGCAGAAAGTGCATGTGGATTCCATTGCAGTTGTGAATATGGATAATGGTGTATTGGTGGGGGAGAAGCATGTCAATTATGCCAGCCAGCTAATGAGCTTTCCGAGTGAACATTTTATAGTGACTGGTCTGACAGATGCAAAGGCTGGGATAGAAAATGGCTCCTATGCTGCCTATATTGTTGTACCTGAAACATTTTCGGCGTCTGTTACTTCGATAGAATCTGACCCGCAGAAAGTGACATTAAGCTGCCAGTACAATACAAAGCTGGACGAAGAGTCAAAAACGCATGCAATGAGTGATGTGAATGCTTTTATTGCGCTGTTGAATTCCAATACTGCATATATGTATCTGGATGCGATCTTAGCGGAGTTTCATCAGATACAAGATGATTCCTCTACAATACTGGCAAATGATAATACAGAGCTGGAACTGCTTGCCAGTGTCAATGCAGATCAGCTCATCGCAGTGGCAGAACCAGTAGATGAGATCGTCGTGGAGGATAACATACAGCCTGTACAACTGGAAACCTATACGACACAGAATCAAGCTTTATTAGACTCTATGATGTCAGGTTATACGGAGGCAGTCCAGAAGGGAAAAGATGATTATGCGGCGATCCAGGCAAACAATTCAGAAGTTGGACAGGCTGCGGACAACTTCTTTTCCACATATGATTCGGTCATTCAGGATACAGAGGCAGAGCATGCGGCTTTGCTGGCGATGGGACGAGAGAAGCTCGACGATGCCGTCGGAGCGTACAATATGGATGTTGACGCGCAAGGAGACACTGTGAAAGACACGATAGTATCACTGATCGATCTGCAGCTTGCGAGCGACCAGGCAGCCGTAGACTTTCAGCTCAACGACATCGTCAATGATATGAAGAACAGGAGCAGAGAGAAGCTGAATGCTTTACAGCGCCAATGGGAACGGGTGTACAAATCACTGCAGTCGGAAGCAGATGCAAGCCTTACACAGAAATTAGATAGCTGCGAAGGGAATCTGGAGAAGCTGGTTCGGGACATCTATATACAGGGCTATGAGAATGGTTATAAAAGTGGTTGCGGGAATACATTGACAGACCTGAATGAGAAACTAGAACAAATAAAGGATGAGGTGGATTCGGATGCGACTGTCATCATAGGCAGAGTTCAGGATATCATTGATCAAATACAACCAGGTGATGTTCCACAGTCAGACATAGAAGACCATATAGAGGGGTTCAATAAATCCATAGAAAGCCAGTTGGGTAATATTGCTATCAAATGGGACCAGTTAGGTGTCGTGCTGCCTCCAATATATGGTAGCATCACAGATGAGACAAGCTCAGACGACGGAGATAATACCGGCGGCGAGACAGACCCAGGAGATGGAGATA
>CAMWXA010000441.1 GCA_947178035.1 uncultured Lachnospiraceae bacterium
ATTATATGTACATAATAGACATGAACGATCTTACTTACCTGAATATCAACGCAGTTACTTGTTTTATCCTGGAGGAGGAAAAGCTCTCTTCTTTATTTGAATGTCTAAATACAGATATCCCCTACCGATATCTGTCTGTCCGCACTACAGCCGCAGACAACGTTCTGTCACTTTTCACTGCTGAAAGTGAACAATTCAACAATTTAATTGCAGACGGACAACTTCGTCAAATGGAAGACCTGCTGCAGACAGAGGGGATGTCTCTGGGCACCTACACCTCTGCAAACACTGATTTTACTTACTATTACAGTCATCCTTCCTATGATTCGACCACAAATAATGCACCTCCTCAAATATTGTACGCTGCATTATTTGTCGCCGCATTAATTGGTGGATTCATTATTATCTTCATGCTCTCTGCACGAAATATCCGGCCGATTATCGAGCTCGACCAGCAGCTGCAGGTAACGGAACAGGAAAAGAGTGATCTGCAGGAGGAGAAAAGTCATCTGGAGGAGGTCATGGACAATCAGCGCCCTATTATTTTCAACTCCTATGTGCGGCAATTCCTGCGCGGAATGATTGTCTCACCAGAAGAGGCCTCCTACGCCAGGGAATTTCTCGGTTTGACAGATGAAAACCTGATTTATAATGGTGTGTATGTCGTCGCCTACAACAGTGCAGGCGATTATCAGACGTCCGCAGAAGAATTTCTGACACATGAGAAATGCAATAAAATTCTGCTGGAATCTTTAAAGCAGTATCTCGGAGAACCGCTCTACTGCTTTAGCCCTTCTGACCGGGTCTACGCATTGATCGCGGTGGGAAGGCCTGACGACAAAAAAGATCTTATCATAAAGACTGATGAAGCGATTGTAAAACTGCATGATTATCTGTTGGATACTTATGGCATCTGGCTCTTTGCCGGCATTGGCAAAAATACAGATGATATTTTGAATGTGTGGGAATCCTACCAGCAGGCGATGGAAGCTGTCAATTACACCAGCAAAAACTATATCTTTTTCCCATATGAATTTATCAAAAAGGATTCAAGTACATTTTATTATCCAACGGAGCTTTCGACAAAGCTGATACACTTTATCACGACAGGCAACACATCACAGGTGATGGAGCTCTTTAACCTCCTGCATCAGGAAAACATCGAGGAGCGCTCACTTCCGATTACAATGGTGCAGTTTTTGCTGTCCGATATCAGAAACACCTTATTGAAGGCACGTTTCGCCCTCCCGCAGAACACCTCTCCGGAAGTGATCAAAAGCCTGGATGAGACCTTTAACCAGCATGTCTCTTTTAAGCTCTGTGAGGATATCGCGCTCAAATTGTGTGAACTTTTTACCATGAAGACAGAGGACTCTGATCTGATCTCCACCATTGAGAAATACATCCATGACAACTATACAGATCCTTCCATGGGTCTCAATAAGATTTCCGACGAGTTTCAGATATCAGAAAGTTATTTCTCTCATCTCTTCAAGGAAAAAAAGGGTGTGAACTTCTCGACTTATTTGGAAAATATGCGCCTGAGTGAAGCTTCCAGGCTGATCCGCGAGACAGACATCAGCCTGAATGAGTTGTATCTCTCCGTAGGCTACAACAATGCGAATTCGTTCAGACGGGCATTTAAGAAAATTTATGGTATGACGCCGAGCGCCATGCGCGATGGATGACGCAATACGGCACTGCATCATCCGATAATGCAGTGCCGATTTTATTAAAATTACCCTTTCTCATTGCGATACACTATATTTCCATTTACAATTGTATATTTCACGACACCTTTCAGAAGCTGCCCTGTAAACGGTGAATTGGCAGATTTCGATGCAAAGCCGCCGACACGCTGTACTGCATTGGCATCAAAGACAACAAGATCCGCAGCACTTCCCTCTGACAGCGTTCCAGCCGGAATCCCGTACATTCTGGCCGGATTTACGGACATTCTCTCAAGCAGCTGTCTGATGGAGAGTCGATTTGTGTCAACAAGATTTGTTATGCCAAGTGCAAGCGCTGTCTCAAGACCGATAATTCCACTCGGCGCCTCGGTGATCGGCTTCTCTTTTTCCTCTTTGCTGTGCGGCGCGTGGTCTGTCGCAATCACATCAATCGTGCCGTCTTCCAGCCCTGCTATGATTGCCTGCCTGTCGGCCTCCTCGCGCAATGGCGGATTCATCTTGGCAAGTGTTCCGTATTGAATCACTGCCTCCTCTGTCAGGCTGAAATGATGCGGTGTTGCTTCCGCGTGGATATTGTCCCTGCCGGAAGCTGCTGCCCTACTTTTCGCCTGTCTGACGAGTGCCACCCCTTCCTTTGTGCTTATGTGCTGTATATTCAAAATAGCTCCTGTTTTCAGCGCAATCTCCAAATCGCGTTCTATCAGCGATATCTCCGCCTCCCTCGGGGAACCGCCAATCCCATAATGCTTTGACGCCTTTCCTCTGTTCACGCCATTGTTTGTGATGAGGCCGGGATTTTCCTCATGCAGGCTGACTGGCACTTTTAGCGATGCTGCTTTTGTCATGGCGCACTCCATCAGCTGCGCATCCATAATCGGAATACCATCGTCTGTAAAACCCACAGCCCCCTTTGACAGAAGGAGCTCCATGTCTGTCAGTTCCTTTCCGGTCATTCCCTTGGTCACTGTGGCACAGGTATATATTTTCAGGGCAGTCTCTTTCCCTTTTTCAATCACATATGTCAGTGTATCCACATTGTCAACCGGGGGCTTTGTGTTTGCCATCAGTACCACACTCGTGAATCCCCCTCTCAGTGCAGCTTCTGCACCAGTCTCGATATCCTCCTTATAGGTAAAGCCCGGATCCCGGAAATGCACATGCACATCCACCAATCCAGGCGCCACAACACAACCAGATGCATCGATCACTTCATATTCGCTGTTCTTTTCCCACAAAGCATCCATTGTCCCACTTTTTGCTATTTTCCATATCTTCCCGTCTTTTGCGATAACATCCGCCAGTTCTTCCGTTCCATTTGCCGGGTCGATAACCATACCGTTTTTAATGAACATCATCTTTTTGTACCTCTCATTTCCCACTTACTATTTCTTACTCTTACTTTATCATATATTTTACTTAAATTCTATCATCTTATCCGCAATATTTTCGGTCTTGACAACAATATACGGCCGTGTCGGTGTGCTGGTCACATTCTCCGCCTTTCCCGGTCCAATCAGCGTCGTGTCAATTACCAGTGTGTCCGCTGTCTCATAAAACGCATTGACACTGATACTGTAGCCGCCACTTGGCTGCTCCCCATATCCGATTGCTATGTAAAGCTCTTCTCCCAGGGTATAACTAATCTGGAACGGGTCTGCATACTTCTCCGCAATAATATCTTTTAGTGAATCCGGCTGCTGGTCCTCTCCAACCACAGTGAAATCAATATCCTTAATTTTATCCTCCGGTGTTTCCTCGGCAGTGCAGCCAAGTATCCCTGCTGCCAAAATGGCTGTCATAATTCCAAGCACAGCAGCTCTCTTTTTCATTTTTAACAAATGCAATAAATTTCTAATAAGATCCATGTTTCCTCCTAAAATATAGCAATCTGGCTGGCCCTTTTACCTATAATTATGCCATAATCATAAAAGATATACTTTTTCGGTTGATTTTACCCCCAAAAG
>CAMWXA010000442.1 GCA_947178035.1 uncultured Lachnospiraceae bacterium
GTTGAAGCTCATGCCTGTAAATTCTTTAAATAATTTCATAAAATGGCTCTCCGAAAAGCCGCACTCCTCAGCCGCCCTTTTGATGGTAATATTGCGGTCGTAAAATTTCTGGACATAGTAGAGCGCGTTTTTCAGCCGGCTGTAGGAAAGCTGCGGCTGGCTGTTGTCATTGGTGGCCGCAGTACTGCACTGGTTCATGTGGTGGAGCAGAAAAAAGAGGCTGGATTTAATCAGCAGTTCGTAGGTGGTATAACTCTCTTTCCGGTGTGCCAGCATGAACTGGATGCAGGGCGTTACAGTCTGGTTAAAAGGGGAGCCGGCGGGACAAAAGCACTCCATCGTCTTCTCGCCATTCAAAAAAGGAAGGACATATTTGTCATAGCAGAGGTCATTTTCAGAGCCTTGGAAAAGAGAGGGATGAAACATGATGTTAAAGTATTCTCCGCCCTGCAGATTTCCCTGCTCTATGGAGTGTACAGCGTGGGGGAGAATCACGATCAGATCGTTTGCGCAGAGTGTGTGCGCCTGTCCCCATAGAGTGACTTGTATCTGTCCTTTGGCACAGTAGATGAACTCAAAATCATCATGCCAGTGCAGTGGAAAAGAAGGAATCCACTCGGGGATGCGCCCCATGTAGACACTGTAGGGAAAGGTGATGATGCCGTGAAGCTTTGTCTCGTGTATTGGTGCAGGTTCCATGAAATTCCTCCTTGTCTGGTGTGCATCCTTCCTTTGGCACAAAGTTTGGGCAAACTGCGCCGGATAGTTGGCATAAAGCATATTAAGCAGTCACAAAAATAGGATTGTGTCAAAAAAGTAGGATTATATTGCAAGAATTATAGCATGAATAAGAGTACAATACAAGTATAGGTGGAACCAAACCACTGAAACAATATATGTGCCGGGCCGATACAATCTTTCGCTTTTTCAATGGATCGGTCTGTGCACATAGTTTGGATGCAGAGAATCAGTGGAGCATCTTGCGCAAGTTGTTTTCCTTATTTTCGGACAAAAGAATGGGGGGTGTATCTTTTATGAAACCATTTATGAAATTATATATACCGATTGCTCTTGAGACGTTATTTACGATGCTGGCAGGAATGGTAGACACGATCATGCTCTCCACGGTGGGGGACAATGCGGTCGGCGCAGTGGGGACGGCAAACACGTATATCGGCGTCTTCATCATCATGTTTCATGTCGTGTCGTCGGGAATGATTGCGGTGATGACGCAGTATATCGGAGCAAAGCGTGTTGGCGTTGCCTATCAGGCAAGACAGCTGGGGGCAGTCTTTAACGCTGCGATTGGCGTAGTGCTCGCTGTGTTCCTGTTTGCCTTTTCAGAGAGGATTCTGGAGATTGTGGGCGTGGCACCGCTTTTGATGGGTTATGCAAAGACGTATCTTAGAATCGTGGGCGGCGCCTGTTTTCTGAATGCCCTGATTCCGATATTTTCCAGCTACCTGCGGGCTTTCGGACATACGAAACAGCCGCTGGCTGCCACGGTGATTGCAAATATCGTGAATCTATGTCTGAATGCAGTGTTTTTGTTCGTATTTCACAGCGGCGTAGCGGGTGTTGCGGCAGCGACAGTGATATCAAGGTTTTTGAATCTTGTGATTGTGATGACGGCCTCTAAGATTCTGGTTAAGGCTCATGAGGATAAGGAGCGGTTAAAAAATACAGAGGTCTTTGCCCAGATTATCAAGGTAGGGCTTCCCTCTGCGCTGGAAACGGCACTTTATAATGTGGCGATGACGCTGACAATCCGTTTTCTGAATCAGATGGACGAATCCGGGTTCAATGTGACAGCGAGGGCGTATGCGGCGCAGATCGCAAACTTTTCTTACTGCGCTGGCGCGGCATTGGCGCAGGCAAACGCCATCATGACAGGCTGGCGGATCGGGGAGCGGGATTTTGAGGCGTGCGACCGGGGAACGAAGAAAGCGGCGTGCATCGGAATCTGTGTGGCTGCAGGGCTGGAGACTGCATTTGTCCTTAGCTCGGGTTATCTGATCCGGCTGTTCACAGATGATGTGGAGATGATCGCTCTGGTGAGAACGCTCATGACGATCGATATTGCGCTCGAGGTAGGGCGCGTGACGAATCTGGTGTTCGGGCAGGCGTTAAAGACCAGCGGAGATGCGCTGTTTACCACGATAATCGGCGTGATATTTATGTATATCTGCATGGTGGGCGGCACGTGGTTTTTTGGGATTCATCTGAATCTCCTGGCGGTGGGGGCGTACATAGGGCTTGCAAGCGATGAGTGCGTGCGCGCGGTGTTTATGTTTCTGCGGTGGCAGTCGGGGAAGTGGCGGACGAAAGGATTTATCAAGGCTTGACGAAGGTTTCTTTTCATATTCCTGGGGTTGTGGCCGTGGGGCTATGTTGTTCCGATTAGAGATGAGAATGCGATTGTTCCGGGTATATCTGTCTCTGATATTGATTTATATTATATTACTGCACAGCAGGTGAAAGCGGCATCTGATTTTCTAAATGCCTTGGATGATGATACCTTAAAAAGGATGTATGATTTTAAGGCGATGCGGGAAAACAAAGTATATCCGCTTTTTGGGAATGAACCGGATACAGACGCGGAATGTTTTATCAGAACATATATTCTTATCTGATGGGGATAAGGGATTATTTTATACAGGCTGCAGAGAATGGTTATGGTATTGTTTTCTGGCTTGTATAAGTATGCTCATTATAACATTTCCTGTTTTTCGCACCCGAAATCATGGAGAATGACACATTTTAGATTATTCTCCGTGATTTCGGGTGCGTTTGTTATTGAAATGTACTACCCTATGCCATTTGCATAATCTCGGTAGAAACTGAAAATAGAAAAATCGTTAGAACGATAAGAAATGTGAGGCGTGGTGGTTGCTATGCCCTGTATTTTATGGTGGTGAATGGAGTGTGGAAGTGGTATAATGAAAGAAAAATTAAGGGTTTATGAAGGTAGAATAATTATGAATGATATAAACACGATAGAAGATTTATATAGTATGCTTGACAGGTATACTGAAGGAGTAGATTGGGATACTTTTTATACGAAAAGGGACAAGCCCGCTCCTTTTTTGAAGTATTATAAGCTGCCAGATAAGTGTGTTGTTAATTTTATAAAGGAGCACAATATTAGAAGTGCTTGTGAATTTGGTTGCGGTGAGGGACGAAACGCAATTTATTTGGCTAAAAATAATATTGATACAGAAGCTTATGATTTATCAGAAACCGCAATAGAAAATGCAAAAAGAAGTGCAAGGGAAAGCAAGGCAGAGAAAGTGGTTTTTAAGTCAGGAAATATATTTGCATTGGACTTAAGGAATAAAAAATTTGAATTGGTAATAGATAGTGGTATTTTCCATCATTTGTCACCACACAGACGATTGCAGTACAGAGATATTGTATCAAGTATATTAGCAGAAAATGGATATTTCATTTTGTTATGTTTTGCGGCGGGGGAAGATGGGGCAGACGAAGTAGGCGATTATGAGTTTTATAAGAGTAAACAAACAGGAGTTGCATTTACTGAGGAAAGATTGAAAATATTTTGGGGAGAAAAATTTGATTTTGTAGAATTGCGAAAGGGAGAGAATATTGTAGAACCCCAGATGTGGGAAAGTGAATA
>CAMWXA010000443.1 GCA_947178035.1 uncultured Lachnospiraceae bacterium
GCTCATGCTCTGCATACCGAACATCAGTATCGAAAATCCAAGCATGATGTCACCGACATTTTTGTAGGTGCTCTTCTTGGAAATCATCTTAAACAAAATACCAATAATAGAAACGACCGCTGAAATCGTGGTTGTGGACAAAAGCTGCGCGATACCGCCCGAACCCTCTATGTACGACAGACAGAGTATCCAGCCGGTAATACTTGTACCGATATTTGCTCCCATGATAATACCGATCGCCTGTGCCACCTTCATCATACCAGAATTGACAAACCCGACAACCATGACCGTGGTCGCCGACGAGGACTGTATAATCGCCGTGACTGCTGTTCCCAACAGGACCCCTTTGATTGGCGTGCTGGTCAGTTTATACAAGATAAGCTCCAGCTTCTCACCCGCTGCCTTTTTCAGTCCGTCTCCCATCAGGGACATTCCAAACAGGAAAAGTGCCACTCCGCTAAGTAACGATAAGATTGATGTTATTCCCATGTCAATAATTTTCCTCCGCAGTGATCGCCTTTATAATATGACGCTGCATTCCTTCTCTGTAAGTTTATCACTTAACTGCTCTGAAATTCATCATACCAGATTCTGTAAAAAGTGTAAAGCAGAACTATTCTGTTATTCCGTAAATCTCAAAATGGACTTTCTTCATTTTTCAGGAATGAAGCTTACAAATACAGAACCGTTATGTACCAGCGTTCCATGCATCCCCGCTGCCAGTACACCTGCCTGTTTTCCTGAAAGGGAAAGAATCAGCCGGGTATCATCCCTAAGCAAAAACGTCACATGATACCTTCCGTCAGACCCGGCACAGACCGGTCCGGCCTTGGAAAGATACTGACCCGGGTTCATCTGGCTGACGGAATCAATTCCTATTACCTGTACATGATTTTCTTTCTCCCTCTTCCTTGAAATCAGGACAATCAGCACAATGCCCACGACCGCCATAAGGACAAGCGCTGTCTTTTTCACCTGCCAGTCGCCCCAGCTGTCAGGTATCAAATATAAAACTGCCATTGCAAGAATGTCTGCTACCAGTAATCTGCATAAGTTTCTTCTATCTGTCACTTTCTCCCTCTTTCTGCTATTTCTATTTCCTATTCACTTGTTCAATTTAAGCATCCCGCTGCTACTGCCCCTGCCCGTCAAGATAGTTGACAAACTGCTGTGCGGTGCGCCCTGAAATGCCTCCATGACTCAGCTCCCACTTGTTCGCTTCCGCTTTCAGCTCCTCGTCCGACATCCGGATTCCCTGTCTGTGCGCGAGCTCCAGCACGATGTTGAAATACTCCTTCTGCGAAGGTTTGGAGTAATTGATCGTGACACCGAAACGGTTTACGAGCGAGAGCTTCTCCTCCATCGTGTCGGAGCGGTGCATACCATTGTCGACCTCGACATCGCTTCTGTCATTCCATGTCTCCTTGATTATATGCCTGCGGTTGGAAGTCGCATAGATTAATATATTGTCGGGCTTCGTCTCCACGCCGCCCTCGATGACGGCCTTGAGAAACTTGTACTCAATCTCAAACTCCTCAAAGGACAAGTCATCCATATAGATGACAAACTTGTAATTCCGGTTCTTAATCTGCGCGATCACATTGGACAGGTCCTTAAACTGGTGTTTGTATATTTCGATCATGCGGAGTCCCTGTGGATAAAAGGCATTCACAATCGCCTTGATGCTGGTGGATTTTCCTGTTCCGCTGTCGCCAAACAGCAGTACATTGTTCGCTTTCCGGTTCTCCACAAACGCTCTCGTGTTGTCGACAAGCTTTTTCTTCTGTATCTCATACCCGACAAGGTCGTCGAGCATCACCTTGTCCATGTTGTTGATTGGCAGGAATTCGATCCCTCCGTCATCCCTGTCTTTGATGCGGAATGCCTTGTTCAGGCCGAACATTCCCACGCCATAGTCCCTGTAAAATGTTGTCACGCAGTCAAAAAACGCATTTTCGTCCGCCGCTTTTTCAAGCTGTGCACTCAGGGCAATGATTTTTTCACTGACATTTTTGTTGTACATCAATTCCTTCTTACCGATTGCCCTGTAGTCCGAAATCTGTGAAAAACAGTCGATGCCGAGTTCCTTTTCGATCCCGGAAAAATCATAATCAAACAGATTTTTGAAAACGCTGAAATCATTCTTTGCAAAGTGGTTGACACTCCCGTCATTGGCGCCCACTTTTTCGCAGGTAATGCTGAACGGATTCTCATTTGTCACCAGATAAAAGGTGAGGTAATTGTGCCAGAGATTATCGTTGAACCCGTAATCCGTGGCGACGATCAACAGCCTTTTGAGCTGTGTATAAATATCTTTGATCAGCGCCGGCTTTGCGCTTGTCTTCTCGTCAAACCGGCGGAATATCTCCCCGAACTGGTACAGGATACAGTCCTCGTCCATATCCCCGTACATGATTAATTTTGCGATCTCGCGGTACATTTGTCTTCCTCCCTTAATGATTTTTAATCGTTAGGAACTGTAGAAAAAAGTCAGGATGCGTCAGTTATTTTCCTACAGTTCCTTATCCTGCCGAAACAGATTGGCCGCATCCTCCAGGGACACACCGTTCTCCCAAGCCCCGCAGTACCGCAGATACTCCGACTCTGTGTTCAGAAAATCCGCCGCATTCTGCGGCAGCACGATCGGTTCTATCCTGTCATCCTTATAGCTGCAGACATAGATTACCTTTCTGCAGTTCAAAAACACCCAGTCAAAACGCTGCGCGCAGTCTTTCTGTTTTTCTCCCATATATTCAAACAGATGTGTCACATCGATATCGTTCTCGTCCCTCGGGTGCAGGAAGAGATAAAGACCGTTGTGCCGTCTCTGCTGATAGCTCGTGTTCAGCTTTTCAAGCTTCTTGTCAAACCGGTATTTTGCCTTGTACAGATAGTCCTGATGCTCCAGATCGTCAGGCAGGACAGCCCAAAACCTGCCATTGTAAAAGTTCAGCCGGTCCCCGTACCGCTCCAGCGCAGCAGGCGGCAGCTCTTCCTTCAGACAGCCCAGATACTGCTCAATAAAATTCTTGGTCTGCCCATCGTCAGGCAGGAGCGCCTGACTGACCTCAAGCCCCATATCCATCGTTTCGTTAATCCAGTCCGGCGACTCGCTCTTGACAAAGGACGGCTTGTATTCCCGCCAGAGATATTTTAAGGAAACCACCGCGTATATCTCGTTTAGCAGCTTCTCATATACCATAATTGCTGTTTTCCTTCCTGTATGATTTCGTTTTTACGCCTCGTTTTGCAGGAGATCCTTGATCACTTCCCCCGCTATGATCAGTCCCGCCACCGACGGAACAAAAGCATTGCTTCCGGGGATACGCTTTTTTCCGCACGGCTCATTCTGGTCAACCGCTTCCGAATATGCTTCCACGCCGCAAGGCACAATCGGAACCTCCTCCGAGTAAACCACCTTTAGTTTCTTAATTCCCCTGTTTTTCAGTTCGCGCCGCATCACTTTTGCCAGCGGACACACACTTGTCTTATAAATGTCCGCCACCCTGAAAGCTGCAGGATTCATCTTGTTTCCCGCTCCCATGCAGCTGATAATCGGTGTGTGCACCCTGTCCGCCTGCATGACAAGCTCGATTTTACCAGTCACTGTATCAATCGCATCCACCACATAAT
>CAMWXA010000444.1 GCA_947178035.1 uncultured Lachnospiraceae bacterium
CAATGCCTTACGTCAAGATTATCTGATGACGCAGATGAACATTTAGCCATGTCAGTACCTGACAAGTCAAATTGATGAGTTATTTATTGACAGTTTCTTAGTACAGCAGCACCCAGCATACCAGCACGGTTGCCGAGCGCAGCCCGCTCAACGGCGACATGACGGAAACTCGGCATGATATTGGGGTACAGCTTTTCGCGGAGCTGTTCAGATACATAGGGCTGTTCCATAATGCCGCCGCCGAGTATCACACACTCTGGGTTGAGCATATGGATAATAGTAGTCAGTCCGTACACGATTTCCATAATCCAGCGGTCAACGAGCGTCCGCACTTCAGGTTCCTCCAGGCGCTCAAAGATTCTGCGTCCATTGTCCAGCGCGGGATCGAGCTGCACTGCGCTCTTCACGAGTGCAGTGGCGGATGCATATTTTTCATAACAGCCGGAAAACATGTCCTTTTCGATCATACGTGCTTCCGGGTGCGTGACGATTGCACCGAATTCGCCGGCTGAATAACTGCTTCCGGAGTAAAGTTTTCCGCGGGAGAAGATGGCTCCCCCCACGCCTGTGCCGTAGGTCAGGCACACGAAATCTTTATGGTCTTTCCCCGCGCCGAAGACGGATTCACCGATTGCTGCCGCATTGACATCATTCTCGACGGCTGTAGGCACATGAAATTCCTGTTCCAGGATCTCGCCCAGCCGGGTGCCTGTGTAGCCGGGAATGTTTTCATTTGCATAAATAATCTGTCCGCGGACAGGATCCACCTGACCCGCAGTGCTGACGCCGATGCGCTGAAAGGAGGTGTGCTGCTGGTAGGATGCGATAATTTCCTTTGCACGCTGCACTACGTGGGCACCGCCCTTGCTGGCTTCAGTGGGGGTTTCCCGGATGTGAGCCAGCGATCCGTCGGCGTACAGCCCGGATTTAATCGCAGTGCCGCCGATATCAAGTACCATGGTAGTCATCGAATGTTACCTCCTTGTCATTCAACCGGTGAAGCGTGGTGAAACACCGTTTTCAGCTCCAGATTTTTGTCCAGAATCACAATGTTTGCGTATTTGCCGGGCGTGAGACTTCCGTATCTGTCATAGATTCCGACCGCCTTTGCCGGGTTGACAGCCGCGCTCTTCACGGCGCTGCCGAGCGGGATGCCCATGTCGCGGACAGCAGTGCGCACACAGTCCATAAGATTCGTCACGGAGCCTGCGATAGTGCCGTCATCCAGGACTGCCAGATTGCCCTTGACGTTGACGTTCTGGCCGCCCAGATCATACTGACCGTCCGCGAGACCTGCCGCCCGCATGCTGTCGCTGATTAGGATGACGCGGTCATCTCCAAATATTTTGAACGTTGTCCGCACCACGGCGGGATGAATGTGTATCCCGTCGCAGATCAGCTCCGCCCTGCAGTGCGCGTCGTCCGCCGCCGCACCGATAGGTCCTGGGGCGCGGTGGGTGAAGGGCGGCATGGCATTGTACGTGTGGGTCAGCTGGGATGCGCCGCAGGAAATTGCCTCCCTTGCGGTGTCGTAATCCGCCGCAGTGTGCGCGATTGAGATGTTGATGCGGCTGCCGTTTGCGCGGATAAAGTCCATGGCGCCATCTGTCTCAGGGGCGATTGCCACGGTGCGGAACATACCGCCGGACAGCTCCTGCAGACGGTTCAGCATGGCAGTGTCGGCGGGGGTGATATATTTTCCGTTCTGAGCACCTTTCTTTTCCATGTTGATAAAGGGGCCTTCCATGTAAAGCCCGCAGAAGTCCGCCGCGTCTGTCTCCGTCGCGTCGTGGAATTCCTTTGCGGCGCGGCAGATCTGTGTCAGCACATCCTCGGGCATGGTCATGGTGGCGGGGGTGATGGAAGTCACGCCCTGGCGGACTTCATAGCGCGCCATTGTGCGCAGGGCTTCCACGGTGCCGTCGCAGCAGTCGCTTCCCATACATCCGTGAAAATGAATGTCAGTCAGACCGGGGATGACATAGTTTCCCGCGGCGTCGGTCACGGTCTCCCCGCCGGATGCGCTGTGGTACGCCTCCTCCGACACGATTTTGTCATCGCACATATACACGGTTCCGGGTGCAAAGGAGCCGTCCTCGTGAAAGACAAGGCCGTTTATAATTTTTCTACGTGTCATAGTGTCCGCCTTTCTAGCACTTTGAGAGTGCAGCCTCGTCAGCCACCAGCGTCACATTGCGGTGGAGTTGAAGGATGGAAGCCGGCACCTGCGGTGTGATAGGGCCAAAGAACGCTTTTTTTACAATCTCTGCCTTGTCTTCGCCGGAGACGATAATCAGAATCCTGCGCGCGGACATGATGGTCTTGATGCCCATGGTGTACGCCTGGCGCGGCACTTCCTCCATCGTTTCAAAAAAGCGCGCGTTCGCCTTGATGGTCTGCTCGGACAGGTCGATGCAGTGCGTCTCGGTTGAGAAGCTCTCGCCCGGCTCGTTGAAGCCGATATGTCCGTTGTGCCCCAGGCCGAGCAGCTGGAGATCCACGTCGCCCACAGCGCGGAGGATTTCGTTGTAATTTTCGCAGGCTTTGCCGCTGTCCGGCTCTGTCCCGTCGGGCAGGAAGGTTCTGTTCTTGTTGATATTCACTTTTCCAAATAGATTTTCGTTCATAAAGTAGTAGTAGCTCTGCGGATTTTCACGGGTCAGTCCTTTGTACTCGTCAAGGTTGACGGTCAGGACTTCCGAGAAGTCGAGATCGCCCTTGTTGTACCACTCCACGAGCTGGCGGTAGGTGCCTACGGGGGTGGAGCCGGTCGCGAGCCCGAGCACACAGTCCGGCTTCATGATAATCTGTGCTGAGATGAGGTTGGCAGCCTTGCGGCTCATGTCGTTGTAATCCTTTGCTCTGCAAATTTTCATAAGTGTACCTCCTGAAATAAATCTGTGATAATAAAATTTTTTGTGCGGGAAACTACCCTTTATAGAATCACTATATCATATTATTACCGCTGTGGCAATTGATGGGAATAAAAATGTTAAAAATTTTCATGATAAAAAATAATCGAAAAATATTTTCAAAAATGTATTGACAAAAGTACAAAGCACAAGTACAATGATGTCATAATGAACAAAAACCTTAAACGAGGTTTCAGTTTTTTAAACATTTTTTCTAAACAAAGGAGGGCTTATTATGAAGAAGCGCAAATTTATGGCACTGGCGATGAGCTGTGTTATGGTATGTTCCCTGACCGCGTGCGGTGGAAAGGACACGGGAGCGAACCAGACTGCTGCAGACCCGGCGCCGGCACCCACAGAGAAGGCAGAGACTCCTGCGGAGACAACAGAGAACACAGACACGCAGACACCGGCGGAGACGCCCGCAGACGCTGCGCAGGCAGCTGAGATTACTCTGTGGACCTATCCGATCGGCAGTTGGGGTGACGCAGCTACGGTTGACGGCCTGATCGCAAACTTCAATGCAGTTTATCCCGACATCAAGGTTACGGTTGAGTATCTGGACTACACCAACGGTGATGACCAGATCAACACTGCAATCGAGGGAAAACAGGCGCCGGATCTCGTGCTTGAGGGACCGGAGCGTCTGGTAGCAAACTGGGGTGCGAGAGGTTTGATGGTCGATCTTGGCGATCTTTGGACCGATGATGCAAAGG
>CAMWXA010000445.1 GCA_947178035.1 uncultured Lachnospiraceae bacterium
CCTAACATGCCACTATTTCATAAATGAATATACGCAAAAACAGCATCTCCCAAAAAGTAACCAGCGCCGACAAAGACGAAATTCCACAAAAACACGCCCAGTGCCGAACTGATGCTGTACTTCACAAAATTAATTTTCAGTACGCCCGCCGGTATGGAGATCAACGTCCGCACCATCGGTATCAATTTGCTGAGAAATATTCCAAAACACCCTTTCTGGCGTATTATCTCAAAATTCCGCTCAATGGCCGCACGCTGCCTGGGAAACTTGTGCAAATACTTTTCCAGGAGCAGACTGCCACCAGTATAGCCCAGAAAATATAAAATCCAGCTGCCGATTACCCCTGCTGCCAGTGTGATGGCCATGACCCAGATAAAATTGATATTTCCCTTCGCCGCCCACACACCGGAGAGCGGCATAATTACACCGGCCGGAAACCCGGGCAAATTCATATACTCCAACAAAACTATGACAAAGATTGCGATTGCTCCATACTGCGTAAAGTAGGAAGTGATGACTTCAAGACTCATAAAAAACACCTTCTTTTTTCCTTTTCTTTTGATAGACTCAGTCTACCAGTCAAAACGAAAAAAGAAGGTGTATGAAATCGAAAGATTTTCTTAAAATTAGTTTATAAAATTTAGAATGTAAATACCGCTGCTGTCAGTGGCGGCAGTGGGAATGTAATATATTGCTCCCTGTTATCACAAAGTCCTTTCTTTGCTTTCAAAACCTTGGGTATCTTATTTCCATTTCCACCAAATTGTTTGTCATCGGAGTTGAGCAGCAGCTTATACTGTGTATTCATCGGCACGCCGACTCTGTACTTTGGATACTCTACTGGTGTCATGTTGATGACAAAGAGCATATGCTGTTCGCCATCCTCTGTTCTTCTGACAAAGCTGTAAATGCTTCGCTCTGTATCATCCGCATTCATCCACTCAAATCCAAGCCAGTCATTGTCAATCTCGTAGAGACAAGGATACTTTCTGTAGATACTCAGCAGCTCACTCATGTAATCGTGCATGCCCTTGTTGAGCGGCTCCTGCAGCAAGAACCAATCCAGCTCGCGCGCTTCACTCCACTCGCGCTCCTGGGCAAACTCCTGTCCCATAAACAACAGCTTCTTGCCCTCATGGCCAAACATGAACGTGTAGAGATTTCTCAGGTTCGCATACTTGTCAATTTCGTAACCCGGCATTTTGTTGACCATAGAGCACTTCAAATGCACTACCTCATCATGGGACAATGGCAGTATATAATTCTCAGAACTGTTGTAGCTCATGGCAAAAGTCAGTCTATAATGGTTGTCCTTTCTAAAATACGGATCGAGCTTCATATATTCACAGTAGTCATGCATCCAGCCCATATTCCACTTAAACGAGAATCCAAGGCCGCCATCTTCCGGTGCAGCAGTTACCTTTGGCCATGCCGTCGACTCCTCGGCAATTGTCATAACACCAAGATGCGCCCCATGAACGACAGAATTCAAATGCTTGAAAAATTCAATCGCATCCAGATTCTCGTGTCCGCCGTATTTGTTCGGCACCCACTGTCCGGCCTGCTTGCCATAGTCAAGATAGAGCATCGATGCCACAGCATCCACTCTGAGTCCGTCAATATGGAACTCCCTGATCCAGAATAGTGCATTGGCAATCAGGAAATTTCTTACCTCATTTTTGCTGTAATTGAAAATCTTAGTGCCCCAGTCAGGATGCTCCCCAAGTCTCTTATCAGGATGCTCATACAGACATGTGCCATCAAACTCGCACAGGCCATGTGCATCTCTCGGGAAATGTGCCGGAACCCAGTCGAGAATGACACCAATGTCATTTTTGTGCAGCAGGTCAATGAGATATCTAAAATCGTCCGGTGTGCCATATCTTGATGTCGGGGCATAATAGCCTGTCACCTGATATCCCCAGGAACCGTCAAATGGAAATTCCGCAATGCCCATCAGCTCTATGTGCGTGTATGGCATCTCTTTGAGATACTCCACAATTCTGTCCGCAAACTCACGGTAATTGTAAAATCCGTCCTCTGTGCCGTCAGGATGCTTCATCCAGGAACCGATATGACACTCATAAACTGCCATTGGCTCCTTGTTCATATCCTTCTTGTCGCGCTCTTCCATCCACTTCTTATCTGTCCATTTGAAATGGTCCAGATCATATACTCTGGACGCTGTTCCAGGCCGCATCTCCGCATAATTTGCATACGGATCCGCTTTGTAGAGCCTTCTGCCATCTGGGAGTACCAGCAGATACTTGTACATCTGTCCTTCCTTGACGTCCTTGACAAACGTGGCAAAGATACCGCCTGCTCCAAGACGTTTCATCGGAGCAGCCCCCTCATCCCAGTCGTTAAACTCGCCGATGACATACACCTCTTTTGCATTTGGCGCCCACACTGCAAAGAACACGCCGTCCTCCTTGCCCTTCTTACAGAAGTGTGATCCCAGTTTTTTGTATATCTCATAATGTGTTCCCTGTCCAAATACATACTGGTCCGCATCAGAGATAAATACAGTTGTGTCTGTGTTGTTCATAAAAATCCTCCATTCTTAATTACATAAAGTCCCTTTCCTTGAGAACTATCATGTCCTCGTTGTCGTACCTTCTCGCAAAGAGCACATCAACAAAGTTTTTGATTTTTGATTTTTTGGATTTCCAGATTGCCTCATCAATAATATCGCGTACCTCATCCTTTGTCACCACATGATTGCCGCTCTGCATGTTTGCGATTCTGGTGTAAAGCGCGAGTGTACCCAGCTCATCAATGGAATATTCCAAAGCTAAGGCATAGTTTTTGGCGTAAGCAACGAGCGCGTTGTTGTCCATCTCCATCAGATCAATTCTGATATTGAAGTAATCCACAATCATCGCCTGCTTCTCCAAAAGCTTTGTAATCTCTTTTTTTGTATCCTCCATGATGACTATGATTCCAAGGTTTTCCTGCGTAAGGCATAAAGACATCTCATACAGCTTCTCCTCACTCATACCATTTGCCTTCTCTATTATAATACCACCATTCTTCAATTTCTCAAAGACATCTTTGATATTTCTTTGATTGATTTTTTCCCCAGTGATCTTTGCCAGCTTTCCTGAAAAGCCTTCGTCGGATGCCTGGTACTCTTTTATCAGGTTTTTTGCCATGCGGACTGTGTCAAGGCCAGCATCCCCTGTAATAATGACATTTCCAATGTAAGATGCAAGCGTCATATTCTCAAGTGCATAGATAATCTGCTTCTTAATCTTCTTGGTGACGGCAAAATTTTCAAACAGTGTCTGTTCCTCCGGCGTGAACTCACGCAGCTCCTCGCGCTTTGCACCCCTGGCCTCCTTCTTCGTCGTGGCGACAATCTTTTCGGAAAGGGAGCTTAGATCCGCTGTGTTCATCTTGATTTCCTGCGTCTTTAGCGCATCCTCCTTTGCCATTTCCACAATGCTCGCTTCATCTTCAGGATCCAAATCACGCTTATTATATTGATACTGTTTTCGAACTTCTGTTCTTGACGGCTTTCTGTGCGCATTTTTTGATTTATCATGGGAGTCTTCCATATGTGGCTCATCCGCATACCCGCCGGTATTTTCCTGATAATATGCATTTTCGTTGATGGCAAGCTC
>CAMWXA010000446.1 GCA_947178035.1 uncultured Lachnospiraceae bacterium
GACCAGTATATGCCGCAGAAGACGTAGAGATATAGGAGGGGAGAAAATGTTGGATACAAAAATAAATATAGCAGGTGTCACCTTCAAAAATCCTGTGATGACGGCATCAGGAACGTTTGGTTCCGGCATGGAGTACTCGGAATTTGTCGATCTAAACTGTCTTGGCGCGGTTGTGACAAAAGGGGTTGCCAATGTGCCATGGGAGGGGAATCCGACGCCGCGTGTTCAGGAGACATATGGGGGGATGCTCAATGCCATCGGACTGCAGAACCCGGGAATCGATGTGTTTATTGAGAGGGATATCCCTTTCTTAAAGCAGTATGACACAAGAATCATTGTCAATGTCTGCGGTCGTTCGATATCAGACTACGCCGAAGTTGTGGAAAAACTGGCAGATCAGCCTGTCGATATGCTGGAAATCAATGTGTCCTGCCCAAATGTCAGGCATGGGGGCATCGCATTTGGTCAGGATCCCAAATGCCTTTTTGATATTACAAAAGAGATCAAGGCGAAGGCAAAGCAGCCGATTATCATGAAGCTGTCTCCCAATGTCACAGATATCACAGAGATGGCAAAAGCGGCGGAGGCAGCCGGAAGCGATGCAATTTCATTAATTAACACAATTACCGGAATGAAAATCGATATTCACAAGAGAACATTTGCACTGGCAAACAAGACAGGAGGACTATCTGGTCCAGCGATCAAGCCAGTCGCGGTGCGCATGGTGTATCAGGCGGCAAATGCTGTAAAGATACCAATTATTGGCATGGGCGGTATCGCGGACGCGGAGGACGCGATTGAATTTATGCTTGCAGGTGCTGCTGGTGTTGCCGTCGGTGCGATGAATTTTGTCAATCCCTATACGACGGTTGAGGTCATAAAAGGCATCGAAGAATATATGCGCCAGTATGACATCGAGAGTCTGCGTGAGATCATTGGGACAGTGCGATAATAATATAAGGAAAGAAATCCCTCACCACTCCGAGTGGCGCAGAGCATGTCCGAGCTTCGTATTTTTGAGATTCTTCAGATGCGTATTGAGGGACTTGTAATATTCATATTTGCTGATGCGCAGCCGTTCGCCGGTCGTGAGTAACACATAATCGCGGCTGTAGCCCGCGATGCAGCTGGCATTGACCAGATAAGATTTGTGGATGCGCATAAACTGGCAGTTTTTCTGGCGAAGAAGCATTTCTACCACGTCAAGTTTTTGGTAAAATGTGTCACGGCGGTCTGCGGCGACGATGTGGGTGCGTCTGCCCTCAGAAGCAAAATATCGAATTTCATTTACAGGGATGTGGATATATTCCGGTCTGACATAATAGGAGAAAGAGTCTGAATGATCGAGAATTGTTTCATAGGCGAGGGCGGTGTAAGTCCACAAATGTTTCCGGCTTTTATCTGGCATGACATAGAGTGGTTCGAGCAGTACATCCTCAGCGGGCGGGCTGTAATTGTGCCCTCTTGTGACAATTGAGATTAATTTTTCATTTGTGCGCTTGGCTTTCAGGACTGTATCGCGCATCATTCCATCTTCCTTCTCCATGTCGTAGAAGAGGATATCGGGACAGTTGCAGTTGATGCAGCGCTGAAGCTCGTAGGCATTGTGGTAGCACATCACACCGATCTGCACTTCCCGCTGCTGGAAATATTTCAGGATTTCATTTTTAACAAATTCCAATATTTCATCACATTCATAACAAAAAGCAAAATGAATCATTTTCTATCATCTCCTCAGTAAATCGTAATTGTTTATTGTATTGTAGCTGACTGCCGTGAAAGGGCGCCTTGTTTTCACGGCAGCATTTGTCCGCAAATGGTTTTGCACAAGTAACTATACACCGAAAAGCGGACATTTGATATAGTACGTTAGTACTAATTTGAGACATTTTTGCTCTATTCATAATTCCACTGCTCTCAGAATATACATTAATACAACACAGCTTTTAGGAGCAGCCATTATGACCCGGATATCAAACATGCTGATACCAGCGCTGATTTTCTATATTGTTGCGATGGGATTGTCGCAGAAGAAGGATATCTATGCCAGCTTTACGAAGGGAGCAAAGGATGGCATGAAGACTGTTGTTGGAATCGTGCCAACGCTGATCGGGCTGATGATCGCGGTGGGGGTACTCCGGGCATCAGGATTTCTGGAGTTTGCAGGTGGTCTGCTTGGCCGCGCCATCACCCTGTTTTCGGATAATTTTCCCAATGAGCTGGTATCGCTTTTTATCGTAAAGCTTTTTTCTGCATCGGCGGCAACTGGGCTTGCGCTTGATATCTTTAAGGAGTATGGTACAGACTCTTTTGCGGGGCTAGCAACCTCGCTTGCGCTTGCAAGCACGGAGACTGTTTTCTATACAATGTCTGTCTATTTCATGGCGGCAAAGGTTACAAAGACGAGATGGACGCTTGCGGGGGCACTTTTGTCTACTTTTTCCGGGCTTGCAGCAAGTGTCATTCTTGCAGGAATTTTAACGCAGTAAAGTATTATTGTGTTAAAATCCCGGTTGCAATGTTCACTAAAAATGTTCAAAATGCCGAATTTTTTGACAATTTAAATAATTGTATTGATAAAACAGTGATTAAGGGCTATACTTTTTACAGAGGGAAAATTGTCGTAAAAGGGAACGGGCACATATCATAGTGGGAAAAGGGTATGTGTGCACGAGGAGTTTTGCCGCTTGGCAGCATGTGTTCGGCGGAGGAAACGCAGACATATCTGTGTTTCCGATTATAGAGAAAACAGCAGGCAGCCACCAGATATGCACAGATCTGGCGACTGTCTGTAAATGTAGTGTAAAAGGATATTATCATGAACAAAATATTGGTTATTGAGGCTGACTTTAATCTGGCAGAGAATCTGTGCAGAGCGTTGGAAGATATCGAGACGCATGCCTTTAGCTGTGGAACGCTTGAAGCGGCGGCCGCTTTACTGGATAATGAACAGTACCAGCAGATTATCATAGACACAGAGCTTCCAGATGGGGATGGCTATGACCTCATATATGGGATGGGCCTTTACGAATCAGGGGATGCTCCGATTATACTGATTGTATCAAATGACAGGAAACCAGATGCGCTGGAGCTTCGCAAGCTGGGAATTGCAGATTATATTACCAAACCTTTCAATATATCTGTTCTCAAGGCAAAGGTTTGGACGCAATTTAATCGTGGCAAGAGAAATTCCAGCTTTCGCGCAATCAGCAGATTTGAGGCGATTGGCGCAGGATGCCGGAAAAGCATCATTGGCGAGCATATTGTGGCAATGGATGATTACGTATTTAACTTTGACACGGGGGAGTATATCGTTGCGGGGAAAAGGGTGCGGCTGAATCGTCTGGAGCAATGTCTGCTGCGCAATTTAGTGGAGAATAAGGGAATTGTGCTCAAGAAAAAAGCTTTGGTAGATAAGCTTAGGCTGGAGAGCCGGATACGGCATATAGATGAAACGATCTTGGCGGAGGTTATTCATATGCTCAGCGACAAGCTGGATGCAAACAATTATATCAAGACAGTATACGGAATCGGCTATCTGTGGGTGTTGGCGGAGGACAAAAATAAGAGTGGTTGAGGTTACATGGATACTTTTGCATAAAATACTAATGAAACACTTAAAAT
>CAMWXA010000447.1 GCA_947178035.1 uncultured Lachnospiraceae bacterium
GATATGATGGCAAATGGAATACTGGAAGGTGTGGATGCAGCGCTTGCATATCACGTTGGTTCCGGCCGGATGCCGGTGGGGCTGTTTATGTACAACAGCGGCGGAACCATGATGTATTCTGTTGACGGCTTTCGAATCACGATCCATGGCCGAGGTGCCCACGGCGCATATCCGCACAGTTCTATCGACCCAATCAATATTGGTGTCCATATTTATCTTGCCCTGGAATCGCTGATTGCCCGGGAAGCGGACCCCAGCAAAGCCTGTGTGCTGACTATCGGCAGTTTTTTGGCAGGTTCAGCGCCGAATATAATCCCTGATATCGCTGTGCTGCAAGGAACTCTGCGCACCAACGACTGTGCCAGCCGTGAGAAGCTGGTTCGGAGGCTGAAGGATGTTGTTAAAAAGACCGCAGAGACATTTGGGGGATCGGCAGAGATTGAGATGATTTCGGAAGTGCCGCCTTTGGTCTGTGATTCTGCCCTGACTGACGCGATGGTACGCTATATGAAAGAACTGCCGATTCCTGGTCTGACACCGGTTCCCGACACGTCAGCGAGTGCTTCTGAAGACTTTGCATCCATTGCGGAGAAAGTTCCCAGTGTGTATATGTATCTCTCGGCCGGGTATGAGGACGAACGGGGTGATGCTCCTGCACACAATCCAAAGGTCCGGTTCAATGAGAACGTATGTCCAATCGGATCTGCCTGCTTAGCCCACTGCGCAGTCCGTTGGCTGGAGGAACAGCAATAAGTTACTTTGTATAGAAATGGGTGATGTGACGCATGGATAACATTGTGTTGGGCGTTTTGGCGGAAAAGCTGGTACAGTTCGGATTGACCAGACAGGAGGCCAATATCTATCTGTGCCTGTTGCGCAATAAAGATTTATCGGGTTATGAAGTGTCCAAAATCACAGGAATATCGCGCTCCAATGTGTACAGTGCGCTTGCCAGTCTTGTGGAGGAGGGGGCTGCATACTTACTGGAGGGCGAGACGAACAAGTACACAGCGGTGGCGATAGAAGATTTTTGCGAGAACAAGATTCGTCGGCTGACGGCGTTGAAGCAGGAGCTCACAGCGCAGATACCGCAGATCGGGGACAGCTCTGAGGGGTATATCACCATCAGCAGTCACAGGCATATTATGGATAAGATTCACAATATGCTGGAGCATGTTGCGTATCGTGTCTATCTGTCCATGCCGACGGAATACCTTGAGCAGTTTCGTCTTCCTCTCGAACAGCTGACGGCGGACGGCAAAAAGGTAGTGCTTCTGGTAAGCGATCTTCCATCTGCAGAGATTAAGGGCAGTATCGTCTATCAGACAGATAAAAGGGACAGACAGCTGCGGCTGATTGTGGATTCCAGCTATGTGCTCACAGGTGAGATGACGGGAAGTGCGGATGACAGCTGTTTGTACTGTGGTCAGAAAAATTTTGTGACTGTTTTTAAGGATTCCCTTAGAAATGAGATAAAGTTAATACAATTAACCCAAGGAGATCAAGTGGAAAATTCATGAATTTTCGCTTTGCAATATAGAAAGGAGAAAAGTTATTAAGAATGAGTAAAGAAGCATTTGTTACCAAGGAACAGATTGAGGAGATTGTAAAGACATATCCTACGCCGTTCCATATCTACGATGAGAAGGGAATCCGGGAGAATGCACATGCTTTGAAGGAGGCTTTTTCCTGGAACAAAGGGTTTAAGGAGTACTTTGCAGTGAAGGCGACGCCAAATCCCTTTTTGATCAATATTCTTCGCGAATATGGCTGCGGCTGTGACTGTTCATCCCTCACAGAGTTAATGCTGAGCAGCGCGATGGGGGTGGAGGGTAAGGATATCATGTTCTCTTCCAATGACACACCGGCAGAGGAATTTGTGTATGCGGCAAAGATGGGAGCCACAATCAACTTAGATGATATCACACATATTGATTTTTTGGAAAAGACGATCGGGAAACTGCCTGAGACGATTTCCTGCCGCTACAATCCAGGCGGTCTCTTTCGGATTACAACGGACATCATGGATAATCCGGGCGACGCGAAATATGGATTCACGACAGAGCAGCTCTTTGAGGGCTTTCGGATTTTAAAGGAGAAAGGCGTCAGGAACTTTGGCATTCATGCTTTTTTGGCGAGCAATACAGTCACCAATGAATACTATCCCACGCTTGCAAAGACATTGTTTGAGGTGGCTGTGAAGCTGAAAAACGAGACTGGGGCAGACATCAGATTCATCAATTTATCGGGGGGCATCGGAATTCCTTACAGACCGGAGCAGGAACCGAACGATATCAGAGTGATCGGTGAGGGTGTGCGGAAGGTATATGAGGAAGTGCTTGTGCCCGCCGGAATGGGAGATGTGGCGATCTACACAGAGCTTGGACGTTTTATGATGGGGCCTTATGGACACCTGGTTGTGAAGGCAATCCACGAAAAGCATACGCATAAGGAATACATCGGCGTGGATGCCTGCGCGGTCAATCTCATGAGACCAGCGATGTATGGTGCGTACCATCATATTACAGTACTTGGAAAAGAGAAGGAAACCTGCGACCATAAGTATGATATAACAGGTTCGCTGTGTGAGAATAATGACAAATTTGCAGTGGACAGAATGCTGCCAAAGATTGACATGGGGGACTATCTTGCCATTCATGATACTGGTGCGCATGGATTTTCCATGGGGTACAATTACAATGGCAAATTAAAATCCGCAGAGCTTCTGCTGAAAGAGGATGGCAGTGTACAGCTCATCAGACGTGCGGAGACGCCGAAGGATTATTTTGCAACATTTGATTGTTTTGATATTTTCAAAAAGATTGATATCGAATAATAAGTCATCGAGCAGGTGCAAATGCAGGAGTTCTCTACTCGATTGTGTCTTCCTCAGAGTGCATCTCCGCAGTTGAGCTGCGCACAATCAGGCGCGGTCTGAGCATAGATCTTGATATAGGAACCTTTGCAATCAGCCAGTAAAGTGCAGCATAGGAATTTCGTCCAAGGTCGATTCTGTCCTGGTTGATTGTAGTCAGAGCAGGTGAGATTTCTGCTGCAATCGGCAGATTGTCAAATCCCACAACACTCAGCTCTTGTGGGATTTTGATATGAAGCCGTTCACACTCCCTGATCACGCCGACAGCCAGAAGGTCATTACCACATAGAATGGCAGTTGCGCCGTTTTCTACCAAAGCAGGCAAATGATATTTTGCACTTTCCTCAACATAATACCCATGCGCAACCAGATTTTCATCGAGTGCTAACTTATGACTCTGCATACTGCTGACATAGGCGTCATATCTGTTAATCGTCACCATAGAGTCCGGAGAACCATTTAAGAGTGCAATTTTTGTGTGGCCCAGGGCAGTCAGGTGGTCAATTGCAAGATCAATTCCCTCGAAGCTGTCAGTGCCAACATAGGCAATATTTGGATTTTTTTTGATATAATTGTCAAAGAGTACAGTTGGGATTGTGGTGGTTTCAAGCTGTGTCATCCATGGATCTTTCAAGGCAAAACCGACTAGAAAGCCGCCATGAAAACTATTTTTTACCATATATCTGTCATAGGGGTCGCGCATCTGCAGCAGTGGAGTCACAGGCGTGACTGTGACCTCCCAGTCG
>CAMWXA010000448.1 GCA_947178035.1 uncultured Lachnospiraceae bacterium
TGGTGTTAGTCAACAAGTGTGTTGGTAACATTTATAGCACTATATATGGATGTTGGTAAACCCCAAATATTCATAAATATAGGGGTTCAAGTGGTTGCATAAACCGCCAAACAGAGTCACCAACACAGTTATTGACTAACACCATATATTTTACAGGATGTTTGATTATGGCGGCACTTAAAGTAAGGAACTGTAGGAAAATAACTGACGCATCTTGACTTGTCTATTTCTCCGATAGCATAGCACAAAAAGCATCGCCGTAGCCCACTACGCCTGCGTTTTTTGTGCTGCACTCTCGAAGAAATATCCTGCGCAACCTGCATCACTTATTTTTCTATAGTTCCTAATTACATTATCTGATGATGACAGGGAGTATCTCCAATCGCTTGTCAGGTGCCGTACAATACAGGCGCAGGTGGTTGACCGGGCTAAAATCCTGCTTATAAGGAACAGGGTGATTCTTAGTACCTTAAAGGCATGGATATCAAACCGATCCAGGCCATCTCCAATAAGTATCCGGAACCATAATCCCTAAGGATTAATGTTACTGTTCACTCCGTTCCAGTAACAGGCAAAAATCCATGCAAAAATTGCAATACGAACTTCGTTCGTACGCAAATGGATTTTTGCTTTTCAAGCTGTACGTTTTCTCACGGAATGCGCAGTTCAGCGCATTCCTGACCTGTGAACAGTAACGGATTAATTACCAATTATTAATTATTTGATGTATCAGGGTTGACTCTAAACCATACATTAGGTTTATACTACTTTCATGAAGCGTTTCATAAGTAATTGAAAATGGATTTTTGAAAGAGGTACAGGCATGAAAATAGGTGAATTTTCAAAAATGACGGGAATGCCCATATCAGTGCTCAGGCATTATGATAAAGAGGGGCTGCTATGTCCGGACTATGTTGACCATTTTTCCGGTTACCGTTATTATTCGGCTGACCAGATAAGACAGGTGCATAAAATTGAGCTTTTAAAGGGCGGCGGTCTTTCTCTGAAAGAAATAAAGGATATTCTGAGAAATGCCGACGATAATAAGCTCATAAAGGACATTCTTGAACATCGGGAGTCGGTATATAAAGACATGCTTGTTGCCATTGCGGAGGTGAAGCGCATGGTATTTGAGAAAGAAGAGAAAAGTACGAAGGCTGAACAGGAAAAACTGTCAGTAATAGAAAAAAATGAATTGGGTGAAATGATTATAAAGGGAATATCCCTGTCATCGCCGTTGAATCAAAAAGCTTTTCTGGCTGCATGCTGCAGTTTGGACGAGGAGATTCAACAAAGGAATTTTCAGCGTATCTCAGGATTCCTGACTTATGGTGGTATGGACCAAAATGAGATTCAGGTTGCTGCCAAGGTGGTCAAACTCAGAGATGAAATAGGGGAACTGCATGAAGATATAAACCTTCTCTTTGAGGATGACGAGCCGGTGATCGGCAAATGGAAGGTTGTGGGCGAATATGCCGTAAAGGAAGATTTTTATTCCGATGCAGGTGAACGGAGAGAATCTGTTCAGGGAAATAAGGACAGGGAAATTTATTTCCTGCCGGACGGAGAAAGGTACTGGATTTACAGCTGGACAAAAGGATATCTGAAATTGGACGGCGGCGACCAGTCTTGTCTGTGCAGATATCAGATTGAGGATTATCAAGGCAGCCGTTATATGTTTGTGGAAAATAAGTCCTATGAATATCTCCGCGGTGGAATGCCTACTGTATTGGTGCTGGAACAGATTGACAAAAAAAGGTATAACAGGCGTGAGATTGCCAGAGAAGATGACTTGGATATTCCTTTTGTGAATGATGAGCGTGTTCTGGGAGACTGGAAGGCCTTTGACTTTATCCGCAATAAAGAGGAGTTTGCTCCGGATGTGAATCATATCCCTCAGGAAAGGCTATTTTTTAAGCATATGCATTTTGGAGAAGAGGGATTTTTAATCAGTGTTTATCTGGATGAAACCATATCGGGTAAAGAGATTCAGAGCTGGACGAAGGGTTATGTGATCAGGCATTATAATCATACCGCCTGTGCATATGAAATCGTGACAGTTGATGACACAGATTATATGATTATAGAGTGGAAGAGCGGGGATTACCGTTGGGGCGGTTATGATACAGACTATTATGTATTTATAAGAGATGATGTGTGAGTTACAGAGACAGAGGTATCAATAACTGGAGAAGTATGATATTGAGCTGTCTTCCTGACAAAATGCAGGCAATTAATGATTGTCTGTATTTTTGTCTCTAGAGCGTGCCTGAAAAACAGATGCGCTTTTAAACACGTTCCAGGAAAGGATAAGGACAAGATGTGGGACAGATTAAAGGTTGTGCTTGCGATCTGCGCGATCAGTGCAGGGGGCAGTATCTTACTTATGGAGGCAGTTTTGCTCGGCTCTGATATATGGAATGTGCGCTTCGCGGCGCTGCGCGAACCGGTTGATCTGTTTTCGGAATCGTGTGATATATCGTCGCTTGAGGAAATGGATATTGTCACTGGCACTGTCTGTGAGCTGTATGGAAGATATGATTATACATATGACGATTATGTCAGTGATATTGCATACTATTATGTATTGCCGATTGACATGGCCGGCCGCACCTATTATATGGGAATCAGAGAGACAAAGGGCAGGAAAGAGTTATTTCGGAAATTGTCTATAAAAACAGATTTTGATGTCAAGGAACGGGGGATCAATGTAAAACCATTTCAGTATGCTGCAGGCGTATCATCGGGGCAGGCAGATGCAGAAAGAGAACCTGTTTTTGTAGAGGGACTTCTGTTCAGAATGAATGAGCAGCAGTATAAGAGGTTTCAGACATGGCTTGACAAGGCAGGGTATCTTGGTGACGGACAGGTTCTTCCGTATTACATAGAGGAGCGGAATATTGCGAAATATAAGAGGTATTGTATCGGCGGTCTGATCTGGACCGCGGCGGGCATTGTCATGATCGCAGGCAGTATATCAGTGCTGGTTCGCTCGAGGAACAGGCGCAGAAGTCAGACACAGATAACGATAGGAGATGTCGTATATGAGAAATTGCAGCTGACGCGGGTAAATCAACTGATTGAGCATCTCGAAATGATGCAGGCGGTGCAGGAGTTAAGCCGCATAACCGGTCTGGATATGATGCAGGCGGAGAAGATTGTCAGACGCTGGTATCGTTATTGGTATTAGACATTTAACGAAGAAATCTTGCGCAAAGAGGCAAATTATTGGTTCTGGCCTGTTCAAGTTGGGGCTGGTCAAAAAGTGAGGAGAATTGAAAAAATGGTCATCGAAAGACAGAAAGCTATGGCGGCATTTGAGGAGTATACGCAAAAATATGATAGTTCTGACGAAAAAGTAAAGTTGAAAATCGATCATACATACAGAGTATGTGCATTGTGTGATCAGATTGCCGCGCAGTCAGGTTTTGATGAAAAGGAAAGGGAGCTTTCATGGCTGACCGGACTGTTGCACGACGTGGGGCGGTTTGAGCAGCTGAGGAGATACGGCACCTTTATCGACGCGCAGTCTATCGATCATGCGGAGTTTGGTGCGGATATCTTATTCAAAGAGGGAAAAATCAGGGACTATGTGG
>CAMWXA010000449.1 GCA_947178035.1 uncultured Lachnospiraceae bacterium
ATCGCCAGTAATAGTATAATCTAAATCAGATGCGCAGTCAAGAAAATTTATTTTTGGTTTGGCAATGCACCATCAGCTCACTTCGGCGTTTCCCACCATATCCCACCTCTTCACTTTCTTACCCATCCAATTTCTTTACTTTGACAGATATTCTGCACGGTTACACCCATAGCAGTAAATTATTACCGCTCTTTTTGGTTGTTCTGCCGCTGCACATTTTCCTGGACATTCTTCTCTGGAGCTTCTTGATTTTCCTCGCCTTCATAAAACTTTATCCCCAGTACAGACTCGATGTTCTGCATCACATTCCTGGCTGTATACAGCTGTTCTTTTGCTGGCTGCAGTTTTTCCTTCAGTGCATCTTTTCTGCTTTTCAGTCTGGCATACTCGTCCTGATATTCCTGGGCTTTATATTCCCGTGGGTTTATTCCATTACGCTCTAACCAGCTCTTTGATAATTTAAATTCCTGGATCTCCTTCTCGTGCTCCCTGTAATAATTCATGTTTCTGTATTTCGCGAATACATTGTGACATTTCTGATACTTGAAATATTTTCTTATATTGTACCGCCTTTCACTTAGTTCGGACATAGCCAGGTCAGTCTGATGAATTTCATTGTTGAGCCTGGTCACTTCGTTATAGCGGGATTCATAAAATACACGGAACTTTTCTGGCGTCTCGATATCATGTTTCTCCATAAAGTTCATTGTCTTTACGAACATGTTCAGGTTGTTTTTTTCTGCTACATGCCTGTATCCCGGTGAGTTCTGCGCCTTGTCATTTTTAGACAGATCCGCTATCCGTCTGATCTCACCCATAAAACTGCCTTTCTTATATTTTTTACCGTCTTTATGGGCGCCGGAAGCCGTCTGGTGTTTTTCTTTTCCCGGATCTGCTTTTTCCCCGGTGCCGGATTCTTCCTGGCGTTTTTCTTTTCCCAGATCTGTTTTTTCCCCGGTGCCGGATTCTTCCTGGTTTTTTTCTTTTTCCGGGCCTGTTTTTTTCCGGGCACCGGGTTCTGTTCCTGATATTTGTTTTTCGTTTTCTTCTGCAGCCGCCAGTTCGGAGCTGCTTCTCTCCATTTCCCCGTCTTTTTGGACCGGCTGCTCCGCGCAGTCTTTTTTCTTATATCTTGTCCGCAGTGAGAGATCCACATCCCTGTATTTTTCTTTGTTGGCTATCCGGTCACGGATCATTTCCTCTGTGTAGTAATCCCCTGCGCGGTCGCACTTGGTACATTTCTTCTGCCCTTCTGTTATAAACGCGATGCGTTTCCCATCCTTGAATGTATAGCCTTCCTCCACTTCCATCGCAGTGACAAACTCCTCAAATGTCCCGGCTGTCAGGACCGTCCTGTCTATTGCTTCACGGAGTTTCTGCACCCACGATTTTTTATACTGCGGCTTATGCCCTTTTCCCTTTGTCCATCGCGGCGGGATGGACAGGCCGTTGTCCCTGCAGAGCTGGTCGCTGATGTCCCTGATCCGGTCACGCTCGCTGTATCCCGAATAACGGTATTTTTTATAATTTTCCTTATTGACTGCGTTAAATATGATATGACAGTGGATATGGTCACGGTCGGTATGTACAGCTATGACATACTGATGTTTTCCCCTTGTGACCCCGTCTGCAAACTTCCTGCCGATCTCCAGCGCTTTCTCCGGGGTAATGTCATCATCCGGGGAAAACGACTGCATCAGATGGTAGGCTTTCCTGCAGCCGCCTCTCTTATTCAGCTTTGCTATCGCTTCCATCTGCTGGGCAGCAAACTCAGGAACACATCCGTATGAATCCACCAGGAGCATCCCCTGTGTCTTTTCCGGATTACAGATATATTTTATCGCCTTGTCAAGTGTACTTTTGATTGCTTTTATTTTTGTAACTGCCATCACACCCTCCTCACGGGATTCTGTTGAACTGCTTCTTTACAAGTTCCACAACCGTGTCCATCATCATGCTGACTTCCTGTACTGCCGTCTCTGCTGCAAGATCCCGCGCATTCACGCGGTGGGCGATCTGGTTGATATTGACACCGATCTTGTGAATCTCATAACACAGGTCATTAAGGGATGAATAGTCGACATTCAGGATAAATCCGTTTATGCCAAGCTCAATAAGATAACCGCTGAGTGTGGTGTGTCCTGTCTGCTCCATATGTCTTTTCATCTGCTCATATTCCTGCTGTGTCGTCATAAAGTGTATATCCCTGTCCCTCAGTCTTTCAATGCTTTTTTCATTTTCCATTGTTTCTGTTCCTTTCCTGTACAAAAAAGAATCCTTCCGCACATGCACGGAAAGATTCTTTTCTATCATCATCTATCTGGCCGCCTCATGCTTCCTCTCACTGGCGGGAGATTTCTGCGCCTGTGCGGCAATTTCCTTCCTGCTTTCTGTCAGTTTCCAGACTGTGGATTCCCTGGCTTCCGGTTTCTGGAGAAACTGTTTAAATCTGCTTAAGTCCTGGTCCTTTGTCACATACCATGATTTTTTGGTGCTGCTGAATTTTGCCCCGTTCTCCTTCAGATACCGGGTTGTCTTTGCAAAGTTTTCCCTGGACATATGCGGCAGGCTCAGATATACCGGGGTGACATCCCTGCCTGTTGCCGTCTCATACCTCGATGCCTCTCCCAGCTGCCCTGTGGCAGCATTTTTCTCCCTGATGTAGAAATATTCAGGTCTGTTACTTTTTCCGCGTCCTGGTGCCGCTGGCGCTGTTTCCTGCCAGTGTTTTACGACCGCCTCAATGCTGTTTCCTGTAAAACGCGACGTGATCCCGTCCGCGTTGTACGCATAAGAATAATATTTCTTTTCTTCCGCGGATTTTTCCTGCTCCGGTTTTGTTTGTTTCCGACTTTCCCGTACATATTGTCTGAAATTTTCCAGGAACTGCTCCTTATCCTGTCGCCCAATATACCACAGGTTTCTTTTTTCATTATATTCCGCACCGTTTTCTCTCAGCCACTGTGTCACCCGTTCTGTGTCGTCGCCAGACATTTCAGGGAATTTCAGGTATACCGGGGTGACATCCTTGCCTGTCGCGATCTCATATTTGCGTGCGGTATCATATTGAGCAGTGGTGTCGATCACAAAGACATTCCTGATCTTGTTCCCTGGTTCCTGTTTCCCTTCCATCTCTCTCCATTTTGCAAACAACTCACTGAGATCGTCTCCTTCCAGTACGGTCTCCTTTTCGGATCCGGGCAGTGTCGCATATGTGACATACCTGTGCTCTTCATCAGCTCCCTGTTCCCTGTCCGGAGTGCTGGATTCCTGCCTCATGTATGATGGGCGGTACCTCTCCTCGTCTTCTTTAAACATTGATTCTGGATAAAGCTTATGATTTTCCGGGATAATGTCATAATGAAAAAGTCTCACGGTATCCATTGTGACTTTTTCTATATAACCAAATCTCTGCATGTCACTGTCTACTGCCATCTGCAGCATGTTTCTCACTTGATCCTGCAGCTTCATTATTTCCAAATCCGCTCGGAAAGCATCCATCAACAGGCTGTTGCGGTATTTTTGATAATCTTCCATTTTATCTTCTTCCCTGCTCATTGAATATCCCCCCTGCATTAATGTCCAATGT
>CAMWXA010000450.1 GCA_947178035.1 uncultured Lachnospiraceae bacterium
TAAATTTATTATATCTTATTAGCCACTCCTGTTACAACTTTATTATAGCACTTCAGAGGCTCCTTCCGGTGGTTCCGAACAGGCTATGGCACATATCCGGGCTTCCACATCCCCTGTTACTTTGCGGTGGCGGTTTTTCTGTTCTTTCCTTCCAAGGGCTGCTTCCATCCCCTCCATGACAAACCGCTGGGCAATGCCTGCAATGGTTCTGCGGGAGGCTCCGTACGCGTCTTTGATGCGGTCATACGTCCATTCCTTGTTTTCCGGCGTTTGATCCAGCTTCAGCAGTATTTGTGCGTGCTTTATGCGGTAACCTTTCCCGCCTTTTTGTATTAATGCTTTCAGCTCCTGTATTTCATCGTTTGTTAGTGTGACAATGTAACGTGGCATGTCTGCGTCCTCCAATATCGTTTTTAATGGAGTATAGCAAATTTTTCCAATGTTGTAAAGTATCATTACAAGACGGATAGAGTACTAGGCCTCACACGCATTTTTCTTAATCGCACAGCTTCCGTTTGCATTAAACGGCACAATATTCTGGTCCGGCATTCCAGCCGTCTCACGGCCCATCGGAATATCATCATAATCCCCGCAGTGAAGCACTGGTATCCGTGGATTTTCTTTCGCAAGCGAAGCCTGTACATTGATCACACGCTGATTGCTGCTGCCCTTCCACAGAAGTGTTGCATCTTTCTTATCCTGCACAAATTCACCATCGACCAGCACATCAATATATGGAATCACCGAATATCTCATGGCATCTTCCCACACATCCCCCGTGTACAGCCAAATATTCTTATCCGGATATTTCTCCTTAATCTCCTTTGCAAGCTCCTTCACACCATCCCTGTTCGCACAATGGAGCGGGTCCCCGCCGGAAAACGTAATTCCCTCGATGTATGGCTTATCAAGCTGCTCAAAAATCTCAGCCTTGGCAGCAGCATCAAATAGCAGCCCACCATCCGGGTCCCAAGTCATAGGATTCTGGCACCCCTTACAGCAGTGCTCACACCCCGCCACCCACAAAACAACACGAAGCCCATCACCATTTAACATATCATCCTTAGTGATATTATGATATCTCATAACCAATCCAACCTCCAAAAACCAAACATTGCACCACACCAAACGAAGAACACTGCTCCTGCACACACTAAATCCACTATGCTAAGAACGCCCACTCCTTCACACACGAAATCCACCACACAAAGAACACCCGCCCTTCACACAGTAAACCCACCACAGGAAGAACGCCGCCCTTCAGGCGTTCTTCCAAAAACGATTAGTAATTCTTAGGGTACGTCCTTTGTACCCTTAGAATTACTTCGTTTTTTACATACTTTTGCGTTCTGCAATCTCCGCCATCTTCGCATCATTGAGTCTCGTATCCCCATGGACGCGGGAATAGGACAGATATCCATTCATACGGTCAATTTTCGTCAGATTCTTGCTGCCGCATTTCGGGCACACATCCATCTCCAACTCCTGATGCCCGCAGTCGTCACAGTAAGCCAGCGACAGATTGACACCCTCATAAAATCCCATCTCCATCGCGCGCCTTACGAGCGTCTTGATTGCAGAGATGTTGTAATCAATCGGATATTTCACATACTGAATCTTGCCGCCGTTGGACAGCTCCCAGAACCGGTATTCCAAGTCCTGTTTTTCAATCGGTGTGATGTCTTCTGTCACATGGCAGTGAAAACTGTTGCTCACATACTCCCTGTCAGAGACCCCCTCCACAATGCCGTATTTCGCCCGGAACTGCTTTACCTGCAGACCGCAGAGATTCTCCGCCGGCGTGCCATAGATTGCATAGAGGTTCCCGTCCTCTTCTTTGAAACGTGTCACTTCTTTATTAATATACTCCAGCACTTCCACTGCAAAAGCGCCATCCTCCACAAGTGATTTGCCATTGTAAAGCATCTGAAGCTCATTAAACGCCGTGATGCCAAACGAAGCTGTCGCATATTTCAACAGCGGCTTGATCTTGTCCGAAAGTTTCAGGTGGCCGCCCAGAAAGCCGCCCTCACAGTAAGCTAACGGATTGGTCGAAGCGCGCATATTTCCAAGATACGCGTAAGTCCTGATATGCAGCTGTCTGATCAGATTCAGATAATAGTCAAGCACCTCATAAAAATCCCTGCTCTCCTGCCTTGCCTTTGCCAAAATCATCGGCAGATGGAGAGAGACCGCACCGACATTAAAACGCCCTACAAACACAGGCACGTCCTTGTCATCTGCCGGATGCATACCGCCCCTCTCATACCAGGGAGAAAGAAACGCACGACAGCCCATAGGCGAAATCACCTTGCCATACTGCTTGTACATACTGGCGATATACCCCTTGCCTGTCAGACTGAGCCAGTCAGGATACATCGTCTTTGCAGAACACTTCACGCCGGCCTCAAACACATCCTCGAGCGGCTTTCCAGGTCCGTGCAGATTCTCGTCATATAAAAAGACAATCTTGGGGAAAAGCACTGGTTTCTTGCAGTCTTTCTTGCCCTGTCCCTTCCTCCTGACATTCAACATCTGTATCGTCGCCATCCTGGCAAAGCGCTCTGTACCGATACCTGCCGTCACCGTGATAAACGGATAGTCGCCGCGGCTGCTCGCAACCGTGTTAAACTTGTACTCCCAGCCCTGAAATCCCTGCTCAAACTCGCGCTCCACATCAGCGACTGCCACCTCTTCCGCCTTCTTCTGGTCAATGCCAAGACCAACGTATTTCTCAATCGCTGACTGGTAGGTCTTCTCCGCATAAGGCGCAAGAATCTTGTCGACTTCGGGAACGGTAAAACCACCGTACTGCTGGCTTGCCGCACTGAGCACGATGTCGCCAATCACGTCGAACGCCACATCCAGAGACTTTGGCTCATTGTACCAGATATTTCCCATCTCAAATCCGCCGGAAAGCACATTTTCAACATCGAAAAGACAACAATTCATCGTATCGCGCCGCGCTGACATATCATGAATATAGATATAGCCGTCCCTGCATGCCTGTATCTCCTCTGTTGTCAGGAAAAATTTCTGGTACAGCTCCTTGTTGAACTGGTTAAAAATAAGGCTTCTCTTCGTAGAAACAAGCGCAGAATCCGTATTTGCATTCTCTTTATCACCGACATACATGATAGACTGGCTCCTTTTGTACACATCGTCCATCATACGTACAAAGTCCTGCTTGTAATTTCTGTAATCGCGATAGCTCTTTGCCACAACCGGCTTCACATCCTCAAGAGCACTCTCGACAATATTGTGCATCACCGGAATGGGAATCTTTTCGTCCTCCATCTCGTCCACCTTGTCGATGACATCCTGACAAATCTGGCGCTTCTCCGCATCAGTGAATTTCGTCAGTGCACGGTAGGCGGATTTCCCCACAGCAGTGATAACCTTCTGCACGTTAAAGGCCTCTTTGCTGCCGTCCTTTTTGATTACAAAGACGTTTTTTTTCGGCTTGTAAAGCACACTGTAATCGATTTCTTCGCTCATTTGCATCCTACTCCCTTATACCTAAATTTCTTTTATATAGTGTCTGTTATTTAATTAGCATACTATATATAG
>CAMWXA010000451.1 GCA_947178035.1 uncultured Lachnospiraceae bacterium
CCTGAGAACCCCAGAAAAACTGCGATTTGGGGCAGGATTGAGTTTAAGCATGTCTGGTTTGCGTATGAAAAGGATGATTATATTCTAAAAGACGTAAGTTTTTGCATTGAGCCGGGCGAAAAGGTGGCGTTTGTGGGGGCGACCGGTGCCGGAAAGTCCTCTATTCTGAATCTGATCGGGCGCTATTACGATATCCAGCGGGGAGAAATTCTGATTGACGGCGTGAGTATCAGGGAGATTGACAAGGATGCCCTGCGGCGTGCGATTGGGCAGGTCCAGCAGGATGTATTTATTTTCACAGGCGACATCAAGGGCAATATCTCGCTGAACAATGAGGACATTTCGCGGGAGGAAATCGAGCGCGCCGCCCACATAGTCAATGCGGATTCCTTTATCAGCAAAATGCCAAACGGGTTTGACGAGCCGGTGACGGAGCGCGGAAGCACGCTCTCGGCGGGGCAGCGGCAGCTCCTTTCCTTTGCGCGGACGCTCGCCTACCAGCCGACAATCCTTGTGTTGGATGAGGCGACGGCGAATATTGACACTGAGACAGAGAGCCTCATCACGCAGGCGCTGGAAAAGCTGATGGAAGGGCGGACAACGATCATGGTAGCGCACCGGCTGTCCACGATTCAGCACGCGGACAAGATTATCGTCATGCACAAAGGCGAGATCAGGGAGAGCGGTTCCCACCAGGAGCTTCTGCAGCTGGGCGGCATGTATAAGAAGCTGTATGATTTACAGCTGGTGGAGGCGTAGGATGTCCTTTATTAAGGAACAGTAACGTAATCAAAACAAAAGTTCTAAAAAGGAAGGATTACTATCTTGATTTTTAAAAACGGGAGGAATATAATAAAAGGCGGAAAATATTTAATATACTTAGGAGGAGATGCAAAGTGGGAAGTTATTACAAGCATACAAGAACGGAAAAGATTGATGTGCCATATTCTTTTCGCTGTGAGCAGTGCATGAAAGACAGCGGGCCGATGGTAGCGGTCATATATGGCATGCAGGCAGAGATCAACAGCAATTACAAAGAGCTGGAAGACAAGAAGAAGCAGAAATTGAACGAGATGGCTCACAAGAATCTTGTGAAGGCGGTAAAGGATGCACATCGCAATGCGACAGAAAAGCAGATTTATGTGAAGGATTTTAAAGACCAGTGTCCGTTTTGCAATAAGCCGCAGTCATGGGCAGTCAGCGGTATCAAGAAAGAGATGTTCAGTACACCGATTGTCTGTGTTCTTGTTGGAATTATCGTGGGGATATGCTGCTATTTTGGTTCCGGAATCGATGAAAAATTGCTGCTTGCCCTTGCCGCTGTGGGAATCAGCCTTGTGGTGGCAGCAGGAGTTCTCTTGGTAAACATTGTGAAAGTACAGCGCAAAAAGAAACAGACTTCCACAGCTGCCCAGAAAAACATTCCTGTGATTGAATGGAACGCGGTACAATATATTTTAAATGAGCAGTAGCCCGAAGGATGAAGTGGATTTATTTTGCAGGCAGAGATAGCATCTAAGAGAAATCTTAGGTGCTTTTCTTATGCACACGGGCACCCAAAGGAAGTATGTCAGCAGGAGCTGACGGGTGCCCGGCGCGCGGGCAGGTAACTTACTGGTCACACCCCGTTGAATGGATAAACCGCAGGAAGCCGCCTCTGCAGTAATTTATTTCTTACAGATAAACATTCCAGTGGATTTATGAATGAACATGGCTCCTTCGTGGTTCAGCTTATTCTGTATCACTGCCAGCAGCTCTGGACCTCTCTGTTCCAGAATCAGAGGAGCATTGCCAGGGTAGGAGCAGATATAGTCATAGATGGCTTGAGGATCATCTACGATCAGGTCGTTGTCCTGATCCTGACGTTCCACTTGGGCAAAGTGCCTCGTTAGCTGGGGGGCGGCATTTTCCAGATGAAATCCTCCGGTCAGGTTTTGGATGGGGAGCTCAATCCGGGGATCGAAGGCAATGACCAGCTGGTGCAGCTCCTGCATGTGGGTATCGCCCACAGTGGAACAGTAGAAAGTTCCCGTCGGTTTTAGTGCCCGCGCGATGGAGGACAGACAGGTATCACGCCGCTCCACATGGTACAGCATGTGGTTGGCTATAATGCGGTCGTAAGAGGCCGGGGGCAGCTCCAGGGCATTGGCGTCCAGAATCTGGTACTCAATATGGATCTGGCGTGCCTTCAGTTCTTTTTCATAGGGAGCCAGGTTTTGGCGGGTCTGTTCCAGCATTCCTCCTGAGCGATCTGTGAGAATCAGGCACAGACCGCTTGGCAGCTGTTGGACGTGGTCCACCCAGAGCAGACCTGTGCCGCAGCCAAGTTCCAGCACAGTCTCTCCCGAACGCAGAGTCAGACGCTCATAGACCCATTGTGTCCAGCTTTGGGGATTGGTGGAATACTGGTGAATGTTGATTCGGCGTTTTAAATTTTCGGGGTCCTGATATTGTTCCAGGACTTTCTCATCACTGGTCAGCAGGTTCAGACAGCGAACCAGAACCTGCCATTTATCCTCCTGGTTACTGTGCTGTGCCAGTTCAATGGTGGAAATCAACCGTTCCAACTGCTTTTGCTTTTCCAGAAGCAGACGTTTCTGCTGTGCCAGGATCGCTTCCTGATCCAGGGCGTTTGCTTCCTGGGCGGCAATCAATTGTTGGATTTGTTCCAGTGAGAAACCTAAGTATTTCAACATCATAATCCGCTGCAGCAGGGCCAGGGAGCCTTTGTCGTAGTAGCGGTATCCTGTATCTGAGTGGGAGACTGGGGGCAGCAGCCCTTTCGCGTCATAGTAGCGTATCGTACGCAAAGAGATTCCGGCGATTCGCGCGATTTCCCCTGCGGTATAGTATTGATTGTTCATAATTTACCTCCGTTTTAAGTCCTGCATCGGTGCAGTATGTATCAGATATCTGTATCTTTATCATACAGGATGACGTAAGGTTACAGTCAAGAAAAAATAGGATATTATTTTCGGCACTTGACAAATCTTAAAATACATCTATAATGTAAATTAGTCTATAAAATAGACTAAATGGATACATCAAATTTGTTTGAAGGAATGGAGGAGCTCATATGGCACAAAATATCACAGAGGCGATGGAGGAGATCAGCCTCATTAAGAGGGTAATCGACAAAACCCAGAACGACTTTTCAAAGATAGCCAGTTTTTTTATTGCAATCGGGAGTGTCAATCTTGCGGTCTGCCTGCTGTATGCAATTATGCTGCAAATCATGTGGGGAATGGGGCAGGTGCCGTATTTTGTATGGAGGCTTTTCTGGGGATTAAATTATGTTTCGGTCACAGGATATGTCATTCTGTTTTTCACCTACCAACGCAAAATGAAAAAGCGGAACAATCATCTGAGTGTGAGTCTGATCAATATCTGGGGTATGCTGCTGATTGGAGGGGAGGTATTTCGGATCTTTTTCTCGAGTGCGTATTTTCAGGAACAAAATGTCCATTTTTACCAGAAGACACTGACATTTCTTTTTCCGTTAATCGGCTGCTTTGTCCTGGGATTCATCATACAGGATAAGCTGATTTTGTGGGTGTCGTCTGCAATAG
>CAMWXA010000452.1 GCA_947178035.1 uncultured Lachnospiraceae bacterium
TACTTTTCACACCCGCGCCAAAGTAGTGGGAATC
Source organism: uncultured Lachnospiraceae bacterium (assembly GCA_947178035.1). GTDB lineage: Bacteria > Bacillota > Clostridia > Lachnospirales > Lachnospiraceae > COE1. Next base: position 35 of record CAMWXA010000452.1, read on the forward strand.
ATGCGCCAAAATGCGAAAAGCATTCGCTTTTTCCCTTTAGCATTTTGTGTGCAAAATCTGTTATAATTCACACCTCAATAACGTATAAGCTGATAAAAACTGGCGTGGGTGTGAATTGTGACCCCTGCACAAAATTTGGACAGAAAAACCATGAAAAGCAATTGATTTTTAAAACATAACAGTATAAAATAATAGTAACATAAGGTGAATTTTATTTAGTAAAGGAGTGATGAGAATGTCATTTACGAATTTTTGGAATTTTAATTCGTCAAACTCGCTGTATGGTTCCAACAGCTCGACTAATCTGTACAGCCTGTTCTCCCAAAGAGCCGCGATTAAGAACGGCTCCTACAAAAAGCTTCTGCAGTCCTATTTCGGTACTACATCGAAAGACTCAAGCGGAACATCTACCAATCGCAATCGTGGCACAAATAATATTATTGATACACTATTGCGCGAGAAAATGTATCCCACTGTTTCCGAGGAAACGCAGAAAGCAAATTCCAGCCTGACCTCAGGTCTTAACAGCCTGCAGTCTTCTGTTTCCACATTGCAGAAGGACAGCACTTTTGAGGATACAGAGAACGGACAGACCGCAGTGGATAAGGTTGTTTCCGCAATGAAGAACTATGTGAACAACTACAATAATGTTGTGACAGCATCCAAGGGCTCCACGCTCACAAACAAGACAGCGTATGTGGCAAACATGATGAGTGCTACCTCTAAAAACGCTGATCAGCTCGCTGAAATCGGTGTCACACTCAAACAGGACGGAACACTTCAACTCGATGAAACCAAGTTAAAGTCTGCTGATCTTTCAAAAGTGCAGAAGCTCTTTTCATCAGACAATATTCAAAGCTATGGTTCTACCATTTCATCCCGCGCGAAGTTTGCCGGTGCCAGCTCCACTACAAGTACGAGTACAAACAACACAAGCACAGATACTTCGACAACCACCAAAGGCACAAGTGCCGCTGCGCTCAAGACAGACAGTGAAGCGCTTGCATCGAGTGAATTGTATGCCAAAATAAAAGATACAGACGGTAATGAGACATATAATATTGACAAAATCCTTTCCACAGCAAAGAGCTTTGTAAGCAACTATAATAAAATGTTTGACGCTGCTGAATCCAGCTCTAATTCGGGTGTACTGTCGAATTTGTCTTACATCAGGGAAAGAACGAAAAACAACACAAACACGCTGGGACAGTTTGGATTTAGCGTAGACAAAAATGGCAGACTGAGTCTTGACGAAGATACCTTTAAGAAAGCTGACATGTCCAAGGTACAGAAATTCTTTAAAGACTATGGATCCTATGTTGCCAGCAACGCATCCCGCGTAAACTATTACATGAATACAAATGCAAATACAGCCAGCGGATATACATCCACTGCTTCCTATAATATACCTGCCTCCTCTGACTATAATGCATCCATATAGGAAAGTTGTATAACAGTTTCAATTGAACCAATTTATAAAAACCTGGGTTGAATCCTTTCAACCCAGGTTTTTATAAATGTTCTCATAACAATCACAAACTATTCCACAATCTCATACGCCGCCCCGTCATATCCAAGATACTTGACGGTGCGCAAGTCAATCGCATCAACATTCTCAGCCGCATCCACAACTGGAATGCACTTGCCTTTTCTGACAAATAGCGGCACCTCGTTCAGTCTGACCTCAACATAATGCGTGCCCTGACTCAGCGTTTCCTCATAAATACTCCCGTCCGGCATAAACTTGACAAATTTCATCTCCTCCGGGAGATACACCGTTCTGCCGCTCACATTCTGCGTGTAGACAGGCGCAATCATCACCTCGTTTCCAAGCATGAGCTGATCTTCTGTCTCCACAGCTCTTCTATCATCAGGATAATCAAAGCCAAGTGGTCTGAAATACATATCATCGTTCTCAGCCGCCTTGATATACTCGCTGTACAGGTATGGTATCAGACGATAACGCACACCAACGACATGACGGAAATCCTCAATGTGCTCAAACTGGTAACACTCCTGCTCTCTTGTGCCAATCGCAGTGTGGTTTCTCATCAGCGGTGTGAACACGCCAAGCGCCAACCAGCGCAGAACCAAATCTCTCGTCGTGTTGGAGCCAAAACCGCCAAGATCTGCACCAGTATACAAAAATCCACACATATTCAGCGAAGGCATCATCTTCAAATTCAGAAGGATATGCGACCACCATGACTGGTTATCACCTGTCCAAATTCCGCCATAACGATGCATTCCGATGTAGGAAGAGCGCGAAAACAGAAGCATATTCTTGTCCGGCGCAATCTTACGCAGCGCCTCCCCTGCTGCCCTTGTCATGTTGAAGCCATAAAGGTTATGCACAAAGTCATGACGGACCTTCTCACCATTTATATTATGGTAAAAGCGCCTGTAATCTTCAGGATTGTTCTGAAGCTGTTCCATCAGCCAGCGAATCTCTCCTGGAACTGTACTGGCATTGTCCGCGAAATCCCCATCTAAATTTGTATCCTTTACATAATCAACAATCGCTTGATTTAAAGCCTTAATTCCCTCCTCGGAATAAAAGATTGACGGTTCATTCATGTCATTCCAGAAACCATCGATGCCAAGGCTTGTCAATCGCTCATATTTTCCGCCAAACCATGCTCTCGCATCAGGATTGAGCATATCAGGAAAATGCGTCCATCCCGGCCACACTGCCGCGACAAAATCCGAATCGTCCTCCCGCTTGCAAAAATACCCTTTCTCCACGCCTTCCTCATAGATGTCATAACCATCCTCAATCTTGACACCCGCATCAATGATCGGTATCAGATGTATCTTTTCTGCCTTCATCTTCTGCACAAACTGAGGAAACTCTGGAAAACGCTCTGCATTTACAGTGAAATCTTTGTAGTCCTGCATGTAATCGATGTCCAGATAGACCATATCAATCGGAATCTGATTGTCCCTGTAGCGCTTCACCACCGCCTCGATGTCCTCTGCGGTCTTGTATCCCCAGCGGCTCTGCCCAAAGCCAAAGGCATATTTCGGTGCGATATAGCTTTTTCCGATGATTTTCCGAAACTGCTTTACCACATCGTATGCGCTCTCACCCGTGATTACATACAGATAAAGATCTGCACGCTCACAGCTTACTATCAGCATGTCCTGTCTCGTGTAACCAATGTCAAAACACATATCGGCCGGATAGTCAAAAAACAATCCCACTTGTTTTTTTCCCGCTATCACAATAAAATTGTGTGCACCATACAGGGAAATCTTGTCCTCTGTGTGATTGGGATCGTCTGTACAATTGCTGACATACTTGTATCCCCTCTTGTTGATGCCGCGGTTTGCCTCGCCCAGTCCATAAATGACATCCGCGTCATCCATCTGATAGCTGTAGCAGAATCCATCTTCCAGCGAAATGCTGCCGCATATCATCTTTCCTGCAAACCCGACAGCCTCCATCCCCGCTGTAACTGCCTCCGTCTCAAACGGACTGCCAAATACATACTTCTCCACCATGTTGAAATCCTCCTGT
>CAMWXA010000453.1 GCA_947178035.1 uncultured Lachnospiraceae bacterium
GGTGAGGACTGTGGACATGTAGAAATATTGAGGAGAATAATAATATCATTGAGATTCAAATTTTTCAAGTTAAATCCATTCGTATACACAAATTCGTGCTGATGTAAATTATTTTGAAAATTAGTTCTACCGAACAAGCGCGTACAGATTTTTTTCAGTTATGGGTACAGAGCTGTCAACAACACACGGAACATACAAATCCGGATTGTATGATAGTTTTTCACTACTTTTTGAGCGAAATAAGAGCAGGATTTTTTTCCGGTGCCCGTCTATTTCTATGATCGCACCCACACTCTCATCTTCAGGAGGAATCCAGAATTTAATAGCATTATTCATTTTGGTGATTCTATGCAATGCATTGAAAGTATTAAATTCCGTTATACTTCGGCAGTAAACGCCGGCATCAGAAACCTGAAACAAATGCACCCTTCCTAAAACACGATAGATATTGTTATTTGATTTATTTTTCCAAGGAACCGTACAGTTCCTTATATATTGGAAACCTGCCAGAAATGTATTGGAATCTGGCTCTGTTCCGTATTGCTTTCTGAATTTTTTAATTGCTTTTTCAGCGATTTCAGGAAAGGTAAAATTTTTGAACGCTTTTCCATCTGCACTTATGGTCTGCATATAGAACTTTGAAAAATCCTGGTTCCTGCTTTGACAGATGCCTGCGAAGGGAACATACATAAAGCGGACACCATCTTTTTCCAGGGTTAAATCTCCTATTGCTTTCTTATTTCTGCTCAATTTCACTTTCTTTGTCCTATAATAAACATAAGTGGAAAAGTTCTGTCTGTTCTCTATCGTTTTACCATTAAGAACTTTTTCAGTAAAACAGTCTACATTAATGCCTCTTACAAGTCCATCAAGTCCCAATTGTGGCTCTTTAACTGTTTTTTGGGGATCATCTTTGTCGATCAGAACATCTTCTGACTCCGCACATTCTTCATCGAGAGTTATGGTATACTGCTGACTTTTCTTCAGGCGGTCTGTCTTTCTTGAAAACCGCTTGGGATCAAAGGAAGTGAATACCGTCACGTCTCCGTCTTCGCCTACATAATAAGGCGGCTTCTGCTGTTCGCTGCCTGTTAGATTTTTATATCTACAACAGTATCTGTCATGCGTATATCCATTATGTTCTGGATAGATTTTTAAATCCCCACTGACCTTATAATATAGTCCTGCATCCGGACGGCATGCGCACCGCATATATTCTTTTTTTCCAATATACTGGTTCCTGAGCAGAGCCCTCTGTTCCCTACCAAGATACCCAGGATATAAATCTTTTCCATTATCCATTATGAATTTTGTATTATACATTAATTATCCTCTCTGATTGTTTTTCTTTCAAATGTCATTGAACCAATTACTGACAATACATAGGCAGGGAGACTCTTTCCCTGCCCTGTATGACAATATTTATCCAATCAGGCACTCTTTTCCCTTAAATGCAAACCCATATTTACGAATCTGTTCTGGAGAAAAACCATCTGCAATCAGTTTGGCATCATACAGCTTCTCATCGATCTGAGAATGGGCGCTTGCAACAGTCTGTGCAAGATCTTTTTCCTTCGAGGGTTTATGCACTTTAAATTCAATAATATATGCACAGTCTTTTTCCCTGTTTGCGGGTGTCAGCATAACATCATAACGCCCAAAACCGCTTTCCCTGTTAGATGTGATCTCAAACCTTCCGGCAAGTTCAACCATCAGTCCCAGCACAAACCCATGATAAAAGCGTTCGGGTGCATCATCATCTGATGCATTTTTAGCAATATCAAAACTTGAAAAGCTATGCAGTGCAATCCTGTTCATAAACTCGTTCATCCCGTCCACATCGTTCATGAGGAGTGCCTTGATAAAATTACTATATGCCATTTCCGAATTTCCGCCAAACCAGCCTTTTACCATCCCACGAAACATTCGCCTGACTTCAAGGTTCGTGATGGTCAGCGTGTACCATATATCACCCTCCTCCCCGATCCCTTCTTCATCCTCATCCAGTGATCTCAGATTCAACACTTTTAAGTATCCTGTCGCAAGCAGAAGGCTCCAGACTGCATTCGCACTACCATTAAGCTGGTCAAATACAATCTTTTCATCGATTTTTGCCTCAAAACTTTTACCCTGCAGGAGATCTTCCATTATCTGTTTTATGCCTGGGTTTCCCTGCTGTATCAATAGATTTACAAGACCGTTTCCGCTTGTATTTGACCAATACGTATCATATTTTCCTTTTTTCTTGATAAACGACACAATTGACCATGGATTATAGATATCTGTACAGGTTCCGAATGTAAATCCATCGTACCATCTCTTAACTTTCCCTTTCTGTTCTCCTAATCCGGCATCTTCAAGTGCCGTAAAAACTTCCTCTTCCGTAAAGCCAAAAGATGAAGCATATTCATAAGAAGTCGTTGTTATGACATCAAGGTTATTCATACCTGTGAAAATACTTTCTTTTGCCACCCTTGTTATTCCTGTAATTAATCCGCGCTCAAGGTATTCGTTTGTCTTGAATGTGGAATTAAACAGACCACTGAAAAATCTGACCGTCTCCTCCCAGTATCCTGAAATCCATGCATCCTGCATCGGTGTATCATATTCATCCAAGAGGATGATTACTTTTTGACCATAATAATGCTGCATAAAACCTGCCATTGAACGAATTGCACCAGCCGCTAATTCACTGTTCATTCCAGGTTCTATCTCCTGATAATATCTCTGTTCTTTTTCATTTAACAGATTTTTCTCCAGCAGATAGTCATTTTTATTATACAGATCAGTAATCACTTCTGTTATCTTGAACAGCATTTCTTTATATGTCGTTGCTTTTACATTTGCAAAACTCAAAAAGATTACCGGAAAAGTACCCTGCAACTTTCTGTACTTATATTCCCCGTCAGGAGATTTTTCCTCCCATATGGACAATCCTTCAAACAGATCGTTTCTGTCCGCATATTTATTTGAGAAAAAACACTCTGTCATACTCATGTTCAGTGTCTTTCCAAATCTGCGCGGACGCGTAATCAGGGTGACTTTATCTGCGTATTCCCACCATTCCCTGATAAAATCTGTCTTGTCAATATAAAATATATGCTGGGTTCTTACTTCTTCAAAGTCCTGGTATCCGAGTCCAGCCCTGTTTTCATTCATATGACACCCTCCCTTGTTTGGAATGAATTATTTTCTTGTTATCAGTATACATGATACCAACATTTTTCACAACATAAGTATGTATTGATTTAACGACTACTCTTATAGTCTTCAGCCCATGAAATTAATAATCTTGCATCTTTAGAGGTTATTAAATTTTCCATCTGAGCCCCGTTTATGAAGTTGTAAATATCCTGCAGTGGTCTGTCCGCATATCCGGTTATTATTTTTCTTTTGATTATTTCTTCCATATACATGTACCTGTCTTTCTTTACAAAATCGGGTATGGAATATTTTCCCTGCCCGTCGCGCGGGGTGCATGCAACATAGCTGCTGATTTTCTTACATACCCCTGTATATAAAAACAGAACAGTT
>CAMWXA010000454.1 GCA_947178035.1 uncultured Lachnospiraceae bacterium
TCACATACCATTCCTCTTTTCCCGCGGCACAGAAAACCTTCGCAGTCACACAGGCCAATGCCCACGGAACAGGTGCACTGCTTGGCCGAATCATCGGAGAGGACAGGATGAGCCGGGCAAAAAATCCTGGCGCCTGCGCTGCCGCTGCCGCCGCAATCCCGCCGCCCATGGAATGTCCATACAGACTGACCGGCAGTCTGGGAAACGCTGCTGCTGCCATGCGACTCACATACAGCAGGTCATCCACATACCGTGTATAATCCTCCACATGCACAAGCGACAAATCGTTCACATCGCTGCACATGCGGTAACTGCGCCCATGTCCGCAGTGCTCCGGCATAAAGACATGGTATCCCCCGCGAAGGAAATAGTATATATTTTCCTTGTATTTCTCGATTGTCTCTGTGTAGCCATGCGAAATAACAACGATACCTTTTGGCTGGTCCGCAAGGCACCGCACATAAAAAATCCGCTTTCCCGGCTCGCGCTCACAGTATCCTGTCGTCATCCGCTCCGCAAGATACGGCTCGACAACAGTCTCCATCACCTCCGCATATCCTTCTTCCGGCAATATCATATCGCGTACTGCTCTCCTGTCCATCTCCATGCCCTCCTACACAATATCCTTGTTAATCCTGCGCTCATTGTAAAAGAGAAATATGACTCCGCCCAGAAAGCAGAAACATGCCGCTCCAAACGCCGCGATGCGGTATCCTGCCCCCGACGTACTCCCGATTGTGGAAACGGCTGTAAACAACAGCATGGACAGACTCTGGCCAAGTTTAAATGCAAAGGTTCTGGCCGCATAGAACATTCCCTCCCTGTTGCTTCCTGTGCGCCTTGCGTCACTCTGCGCGATGTCGGCAACGACCGCCTGCGGGAGAATCCCAAACACCGCCATCGGCAAAGACGCCGCCACCATCAGAATCAATCCTTGGACATTTGCCGGAATCACAGAAATCCTTCCGAGAAATCCTGTATACAGATAAGATAGCGCAAAGATTACAAACGCCGCCAGTATCAGCTTCTTTTTCCCAAGCTTTGGCGCCAGCTTGTTAATCGGAATATAAAACACCAGCGACAGTGCTGTCATGCCGACAAAGTAAATCGTCGTCATCGTCTCCGGAAGCTTCAAAAGACTTGTCACGAAAAACGGAAGTCCGGTCTGAAACATTGTAATCGCAATCCAGTACAGAATATCCGAGCCGACGAACTTACAAAATTCCCTGTTTTTAAACGTGGAGGCAAGCGAGGAAAACGCTGTATCCTGTGAGGGTACTGTATTGACATACTCCTTTTCCCTGATTGACCAGACTGGTATCTGCATACACACAAAGGCAAACACCGCCATGACAGCGAATGTCACGCGGATTGCATTGACGCGCCCAAACACCGGAATCAGCGTTCCCCAGATTACCGGCGCCAGATAAGCGACCGCCGTTCCCGCAATAAATGTAAAGGAAATCACGGTTGAAATGTTCAGCCGCTCCTGCTGGTTGTGCCCCAACTCTGGTATCAGGGCATTGTAGGGCGTACAGTAAGCCGTAATTGACAAATAATACGCCATCACCATCACAAACAAAAATCCGGCGTTCATCCAGCTGTTTTGACTGACTGGCGACCAGAACACAAGCACTGTAGAGAGTGCAAGCGGCAGAGAAGCCCATTTTAGAAACGGAATGCGCCTCCCCTGCTGCGAAGTACAACGGTCCGACAAGGACGCAATCCATGGGTCTGTAAATGCGTCAAAGAGCCGCCCGAACGCTGTAATCCCCCCAATCACCGTAAAAATGCCCAGAATAACCAACCCCTGTGGAATAAACACAGTCTGCCCCTGCGCAATCGATGCCTCGTCCGGCTGATAGAAATACACCAGCCAGTTTGAAATCAGGCCGGACAATAATGACCAGCCAAACTGTCCCATCGCAAAAAGCCACATTTTTCCTGTCGATAAAGATTTCATACCATACCCTCCAAATTCTCTGAATGTAACCCGCCAAGTCCCCGCAGAATCAAATCTCCCGCAATTTTGATCTGCAGTGCCAGCGCCACCCGCTCGTCCGACAGGAGAATACTGCCATTGTAGGACAGCTTCTGCATCAGACTGAGCAGCATATGCATCACCGAAAAATACACCTCGTCAACTGTGTACGGAAAATCCAGACTCCCATCCGCAAGTCCCTTTTCCAAGGCATCTGTCACATACGATTTCAAGTTCAGGATTCCCTCCTCGTATTCCGCCAGCCGCTCCTTTGAAATCTGGTATTTCCGGACAAAAATATCAAACTCCTGCAGGAATTTCAGAAATGGACACTCCTCCCTGAAAAGATCCTCAAAAATGCGAAAGATGCACTGCAGCTGACCATATCCCCGCTTTCTCTGATAGTTTTCTTCCGACAGCACACCGACATACTTGTCTGAAACCTTCTGCCAGTAGGCAATTCCCGCTGAGATCGCAAGCTCTGCTTTTGTCTCAAAATAACGATAGACTGTGGCTGGTCCCACATCTGCCGCTTTGGCGATTTCCTCGACGGATGTATCCTCAATCCCTCTCTCACAAAAAAGTTCCAGTGCAGCATGAAGAATCTGCTGTGTGCGCTGTTCCATCTGCTGCTTCCGAATCTGAGATTCTCCCACAAACAACACCCCCTTCTACTCACGAATTTTATTTTATGATAGTAATACTATCATATTTTTAATTCGGCGTCAAGACAAGCAGTTGCGTGAAAAATAACAGCAGTCTTGTCTTTTGCAGCATGAAAATGATATACTGATGGTACAGCAGACACACTATCAAATTAAAATAAAAGGAGACTACTATGTTACCAGATCGAAACACAGCGGAAAATTTATTAAAAGACGCAGAACAATGCAACCCGGGAGCGTGGGTAAACCACAGCAAAATAACCGCCTGGTGCGCGGAACAGATTGCCGGAGCCTGCGCGGACATGGACAGCGAAAAGGCTTATATATTAGGTCTTTTGCACGATATCGGCAGAAAATTCGGCGTAAAACATATGGGACATATCTATGACGGTTATCATTATATGCGGGAACTCGGCTACGATGAAGCTGCCAGAATCTGCCTGACGCACTCCTTCAGCATCCAAAACATCCACGACTACATAGGTAATTTTGACATTAAAGATGACGAAGTCAGGGAGCTTGAGGAGGCGCTGGCCGCGACAGAATATGATGACTATGACCGCCTGATTCAGCTCTGCGACAGCATGGCGGGAGCTGAGGGCGTCATGACGATGGAGGCGCGCATGTCAGATGTAGCGCGCCGCTATGGAAACTATCCACAGGAAAAATGGGATAAAAATATGGCTTTGAAACATTATTTCTCCGCGAAGGCTGGGAAGGATATCTACGAAATCGTGGATTACCAGGTCTGATATTACTCTTTAAGAGTCCTTGCGCTGCTATCGCACGATTATTTTTGTGTCTCTAATTCACAGCAGACGCTCATACTCTTCATCTGTAATCTGCAGAATGCCGCCGTGACGTTTCTTCGTCTTTCCCATGTCATAC
>CAMWXA010000455.1 GCA_947178035.1 uncultured Lachnospiraceae bacterium
AATACACCATTGCTTACTCCATACATCAGATTTCCATATTTCTTCATAGATGCACCTCCTTATTTCTGACTGCTTCCACTTTATCATCTGATATAAAAAAATCAAGCTGTCTGTAATAAGTTGCACTTTATGCCAGATTTCTCCTGTTTTTACTCAAGGCGTTCTATACCTGTCAACAGGAGCTTTGCCTCAAATATACTGCCTTGATCATTCAAAACCAGATTACCACCATATTTTTCCGCCACGCTGAGCACTGTCCTGATTCCCCTTCCATGTTTTCTTTTATCTTTTTTGGTTGTGACAAGCTTTTTATTCTCTTCCCCTGTTTTACTATTCTTTATCAGAATGAGCAGATTCCCATCCTGATACTTTGTCTCAAATGCAAGAAACCGTTTCTCCTGCCCCACCCGGCAGCAGGCTTCAATCGCATTGTCCAGCAGATTCCCATACAATACGCCCATATCCCCTGTTTCGATGGAAACTTTCTTCGGAATGAATGCATGGATTCTGACCTCTATGCCATTCTCCTTTGCTTTTGCCGCCTTGATTTTCAGAATGGAATTTAAGACAGGATTTGCGGAATAAATGATATCTTCCGCCAGACTGATGTCCTCCAGTATCTCTTTCAGTGCTGCCATCACCATGCTGCTGTCCCCCTCGCCTGCCGCATCATAAAGTGTACCCAGACGATTCTTCATGTCATGTTTGATATCCTGTATCTGCTCCTGGTACTGTTCCATGTCCCTATAATACTCATTTTGATAAGTAATCTCACTTAAAACCATCTCTTCCTCATGCTGCTTTTCTGCCATATCCGTGTAACTTTCCATCATGAGGAACACCATGTAATCTGTTAAGATGATTGTGAAGATAATACACATGCACAAAATACCTGTCCGCGCTGACAGCTGCTCCCGGACCACTTCAATCAACAAGAAACACCCTACCAGACTTGCAAGCGGGATTAATATCAGCATATAGATGACCTCCCTGGGCATGGCGGACATATTCAGTATCTTTCCCATCTTAATGTGGCAGAACACCTCAACTAAAACGGCCCGGAACAGTTCCATTGCAGACACTGTAATATAATACACTGCATGCTCGTTTACCGGCATTTTTCCTATGAATAACTGATACATGATATATCCTACAGGTTCCACAACAACTACCAGCCCCATATACATCATTACCGCTACCACTTTCGTTGATATCCTGGCCTTATACTGACATATAAATATTCCCAGTATTGCTGCCAGAGTAATGATGTTCATCCAGTTTATCCCTTTTAAGTTGATAATGCTTCCTACTGCCTCACATACTACAAGAACCGCAATGGAAATTTCCACGGAAGTTTTTCTCTTCCCGATAAAGACCTCCAGAAAACGCCAAAAGATGCACAAATCAAAAATGTTTATCACCAGCCGGATTCCGTACAGCACCATGTCACATCCCTTCCTGCACAAATTCCATGTGCTTTTCTGTAAGACATTTTCGATATCCCCTAGTAACCGCAAGCTCCTGTCCATTGGACATGCAAACTATCCCGCTTGAAACGGTCTTTATATGTTTCAAATTCACGATAAAGGAACCATGAATGGCAGCGAACATCCTCTCGTCAAGGCCTTCCCATATTTCTTTTGTTGTCATATTAGTTCTGTATATAGTGTCTGTTGTATGGATAAGCGCCTGACGCCCTTTTTTTTCAAAATAAAGGATTTCGTCAAACCCGAGACTGTAACGACTTTTGCCGTAACTGAAAGAAAAATTCTGATTTGTCATTCCAAGATAGTTTTCTGCTTTTTCCAGCAGGAGCCGCAGACGCTCCACCGTGATTGGTTTCTTTATAAAATCGAAAGTGACCACCTCGAACACATCCGGCATATATTTAGTGTAACTAGTCAGGAACACAATTAATGCCTTGGAATTCCGTTTTCGAATTTCCTGCGCGACCGCAAGGCCGTCCATTCCAGGCATCTCAATGTCAAGGATGTACATATCCGGTCTCTGTTCTTGCTCAGCATATGCTGCAAGCATTTTCTCTGGTTTTTGATAGAACTCATATTCAAATGCATATTCGATAATTGCTGTGGCGTACCTGTCAAACACTTCGCCTGCATTCGGATCATCATCACAGACTGCTATCTTCATTCATTCCACCTCCATATACTCGTATTAGTTAAAAACTATATCGTTACGTTCAAATAAGGAACTGTAGAAAAATAACTGACACATCTTGACATGTCTATTTCTCCGAGGGGTATGTCAAAAAGCCCCGCCGTAGCCGCTACGCCTACATTTTTTTGCATACCCCTCTAAGAAATATCCTGCGCAATCTGTATCACACATTTTCCTACAGTTCCTAAAGTGCAAAATTCTCCTAATCTATTAAATATGCATAGAAAAATCTGATACTTCTCATACAAAATCAGCATTTGGGGGATAGTAAAACATACGCACTGTTTTCCATCTAGTACAACGTTGCATTTATCTTGAAGTAAATAGAGCTTGATATTCGTGTCATCTGTGCGTCTGCGAAGCGACAGTGCAGTGAACACTACATCTAGCTTCGCAGACATGCAGAGGGCGCGGATAGCAGGTGCTATTTACTCGAGAATTAATACAATGATGTACTAATGGTCATATTTCTTTTTCTATATTCTCATACTATTAAATTTGTTTTATGCAAATTAAAGCAATCTATCCATTATAAAGTTGCATTGTGACCAGATTCTGCAAAACAGAAAACGAACGATAATTCTTGACTACCCTTCGTTTCCTTGTACATTACATATTTTTTATCATTCAACCTTACTGAATATATTTCCAACCCTCATATAATCGTACTTTGTCACACCATCCACGGAATTATTCGTGCATAATAGACAACAGACACAGAACAGAATATACCCTCTGCACCAATAGGTCTCCACAGTATTTTCCTGTAAAAAATCTACGCTTGCACATGCAGCTCCTTATAATATGCCCTGCTTTCCTTTTTCCTTAAGAATAAAATCATTGAAATATGATATTGCTGACGAACTCTCTCCTGTAAACCACTAAAACATATTATCCGATATTATTAAGCCATTACACTTTGAAAGTCTATTAGGACACGTATGTGAACTGGTGTGGTATCCACAGGCTGAATCTGCTGTTTGTCAATATCCTCCACATTATATCCTACAGCCAATTTCTACCATGGTACAGGGACGAATTATACATTTATCCTGTATTATATAAAACATTTTTTACAAAACGATTAGATTACTCTGTCATACACATCCATAATTATCGATAAGGCGACTGGCTACAGCTTCTCTATGCGCTGATTACAGCAATTTTGTCCCCCCACCAGTACTATAGGATATCGCCACTGAAATACCGCAAAAAATCGCCAGTATTGTCAGAACCTAGTATAATCCACGTTAATTAACCATATGTTTGACACTGTAAATAAAGTAATGAATGTCAGCACTGTCAAACATAATGAACGTAGGGCTATTAACATTGAGTTATACTAGTACAACGA
>CAMWXA010000456.1 GCA_947178035.1 uncultured Lachnospiraceae bacterium
GTTAAATGGGATTGACGGCGTGGTCCGTGTGCGGGTTGTGAAATAATTTTATATTGAGAATAAACATAAAAGCAGAACAGCGTTCTTGAAGAATTCATGTTCTGCTTTTTGTGCACAATTGTTCTTGCGCGCCTGCATCTGCGGATATCAAGGAAATGTTAAAAAGGCCAAAGGGGAGCTGGATGCAAAAGTATCGCCAAAGAGTAACGATGTTCTTTGTGAAAACTGCACTCTTTATGCATAAAAATTGCATATTTTATGTAACAATATATTAATAAAAAGTTTAAAAAAGGGTTGACAATGCTTAATAAATATGCAATAATCAGTACATAGAAACAACGTTACATATTTCGGAAACAAGGTTTTTTAGCGATGTACCAAAGAGGGATTTGACGGAACGTCATTTGTGTAAAAGGGATAGGCTTTCGGAGGCAGATTTGGGGAAGTTTGTATAGAAAGCTATATTGTGTATGGGGAAGTGTGTGTTAGGAAAAATCGATACTGGGGAACCGTGTTAAAAAATGTGTAAAAGGAACATTCAAAAAAAGGATGCATAACATCCTTTTTTTGTTGCCTGAATCGATATTCTTAATAAGGAACTTCACAATCAGTATTATAATTTTTCTACAGTTCCTAAGCGTCATGAACATCACCGTATTTGGTCATGTTTCCAATGGTGTTCTGGAACTTTGTCTCACGGCTGACGGTGACCTGGCTTGCCAAGTCCATATATTTGATAAAAATTTCTTCCACAGATGCCCCTGTCTCTTGTGCAATTTCCTCCATGATGGGTTTGAGCTTCTCCAGCTGAAATGAAACACGTGTTTTCTGCGGATCAAAATCTTTCAGCACCCGGTCAGCATAGTCATTGATTCGTTCCAATAATTTCTTATCTTCAGGTGTCATGTTTATCATCCTTTCACAAATATTAGGAGCTGTCATGAAATAACTTTAAATTTTGACGCAGGATAAATTCACACAGACTAGGCGGAGGAATGAGGCGTACTGGACGTACGCCGATTGACGACAACGACGTATGTGTGGATTTAGGCAAGTCAAAATGAAAGTTTATTTCATGACAGATCCTTAGCGGGAACACGGTTAAACGACTGTATTCTCTAAATAATAACTATACCACTATAAAGAACAGTTGTCAAAATGGAAAGCGCAATAAAAAATCCTGTAAAATTTGAGCCTGTCCATTTATAATGGAAATATAAATAAAATCTGCAACCAAACAATACAGGATTCCCTCTTAATAAGTATAAGGAATTGCACGCATTTCCACAGTGTATGTGAGACATACGCTAAATGAAACAAAGGAGGACATCACTTTGGAGGACAATGAGATTATCGAATTATACTGGAAGCGTTCACAGCAGGCGATAACAGAAACGGATGGAAAATACGGAGGGCGACTCCAGAACTTGTCAATGAATATTCTGCATGACAGGCAGGACGCGGAGGAGTGTGTGAATGATACATACCACGCTGCGTGGAATACCCTGCCGCCGGAGAAACCAAATTACTTTTTTGCATATCTTGCAAAACTTACACGTAATTTTTCCTTTGGAAAGTATGATTATTACCATGCACAGAAACGGTGTGTTACGGTCGTGGAATTAAGCGATGAGATTGAGAACTGCATCCCTTCACCGGATGATCTGGATCAGAAGCTGGACAGCCGGGAGATTGGGCGTATTATCAGTGAATTCTTATATCAGCAGCCGCCAGAGATGCGGAGGGTGTTTGTGCGCCGTTACTGGTATATGGATTCTGTGAAGGATATTTCTGGCATGTTTCTGATTAGCGAGAGCAAGGTGAAATCCATTCTTTTCCGCATGAGAAAGAAATTGCGTGAACATTTGGAGAAGGAGGAGGTTTATTTATGAGGGGAAAAGATTTGCTGGAATGTATGGAGTATATTGATGACGCACTGATTCAGGAAGCGCTGGAATCACCGCCCAATGTACTATGCAAAAATAAGACTAATCTGTCTGCAAAATGGGGATTCGCAGCGGCATGCATTGCCATGGTTAGCATTACGACAGCCGTATTTTGGCCGCATCGGAACATTCAGGATCGCTCTGAAAGTATGGGAGCCGATACAGCCTCTCCTATTGTAATG
Organism: uncultured Lachnospiraceae bacterium; assembly: GCA_947178035.1. Classification (GTDB taxonomy): domain Bacteria; phylum Bacillota; class Clostridia; order Lachnospirales; family Lachnospiraceae; genus COE1. Next base: position 2,129 of record CAMWXA010000456.1, read on the forward strand.
GACACCACATCTGCTGGAAACGGTGGAAGTGATGGAAATCTGACAGAAAATATGCCAGCAGAAGGCAGTATGACATCTGGCACACAAGCCGATATGGGGGCAGGTGGTCAGGGGGCGGCTGGCCGTGACACGATGTCAGGCAGTACCAAACAAAATTCTGCTGAAGAAGCAGCATCCGCCAAGGATAGTGCAGCAACTGTCGAACTGCAGGATGAAGCAGGTAATATCGCAGATACAGAGTCCGAACGCCTTTTATACACAGTTATTCGCGACTATTATGGCGAAAAGGACGATTCAGTCTACGATTATGCGGTACCCGCGAAGGGAAAATATTTCTGTTATCATTATTTGCAAGAGACAATAGCGTACTATGACACACAGGAAAATGCATCAGATACTGCTGACAGCCTAACTTATGCATATGAAGTTATGATTGATCTTTATGGTGATATCGAAAAAAATGATGGCAGTGGAATTCATTATGAACAGTTAAATATGTTGGAAAATTTGGACATCGTCAGTGAGAAAATCGAACAAGAGTACAGACGTCTGGCAGAACTTGGATACTCTGTGAGACTTTCCGAAGATTTTCAGCTCACGGGAACTTTTACGAAAGTGGAGCTTGATACATTTCAGGCATCACCAGAGTATGGCTATACATTCCGGTTCGCCAATGAATATTAGGAGGGTTGCATTATGATTAGAAAACATACGATAACAACATCCGCAATCATCACAACCGCTTGTCTTTTCAGCGGCTGTGCCAGCAGAAGCAGTGCGGAACCTGAATGGCAGATAACAGAACAAACTCAGGCAGATAGTTCAGACTCAAATAAAAACATGGTAGAAAATCTGACAGAAAACACTGCACAAGGCGTGTGCATTGATTATGCCATCCTATCTTATGAAGATGTGCAGCGTTTTGGATATGAGCTGTTTTCACAGAATATCTGTGAAGAGAATCCTGTACTCTCTCCAGTATCGGCATATCTGGCGCTTTCCATGGCAGGCTGCGGGGCGGACGGCGCGACCATGGACGAATTTTACAATGTGCTCGGGGATATGGAGGTATTTTCGGATGATCTGATAAACACGCTTCCGCAGAATGGGGAGGTGCTCAAGATATCGATTGCAAATTCTGCCTGGATAGACGATGAATTTATCGTGAAGGATGCATGGCTTGGCACAATCAAATCCCTGATGGACGCAGAGGCCTTTCAGACGAATCTGTCCACACAAGAAGCTATGGACTGCATGAACAGCTGGGTTTTTGATAAGACAAACGGCTTGATTGACAATATGATTGAAAATCCTATGGACGATATGACGAGGCTTGTGCTTTTGGATACTGTATATTTTAAGGGAAAATGGGAATATCTCTTTGAGCCGCAGAATACAT